>JBFZFJ010000001.1:0-5933 GCA_041306405.1 Verrucomicrobiales bacterium
ATCCAGCGCGGCGATCTCGCTGTGGAAAACGACCTGCAACAACAAGTCTCCCAGCTCTTCCTTCAAGTGCTCGTGATCGCCGCGCTGGATCGTGTCCACCGTTTCGTAAGCCTCCTCGATGAGGTTCGGGACGATGGATTCGTGGGTTTGCTCAGCATCCCACGGGCAGCCGCCGGGCGCGCGCAGGCGGTGCATGATGGCGCGCAGCCGGGCGAGTTGTTGCCCGGCGTCCGGGGATTCGATCATTTCCGCGTCGGTCATCGTCAGGGTTTTTTGGAGCTCGAAGCCTTCTGGAGAAATTCCCGCTCTTCGGTGGTGAGGCTTTGGAAACCCTCGCGGGAAATTTTATCCAGGATCACATCCACGGCGGAATCCTGCTCCAATTCCAGCGTCGTGCGCGGTCGCAGTTTCGGCAGTGGTTGCGGGCCGGCTCGCACGGGCCGCGCGATTTCACTTCCGCCGCCACCCAGCAGCTGCGGAAAGCGCATCAGGAAATAACCGAGGATCGCGCCGCCGAGATGGCCCGCCTCGCCGCCCTCGTTGCCGCCCATTTTCAACAGGATCGCGCCGCCGGAAATCACCATCAACGCGATGGCCAGCTGCCGCATCGACAACTCGATGGGCGGGAACAGCAGCGCCACCCGCAGGTTCGGCGCGATGACCGCCACGCCGATGAGAATCCCGTAAATCCCGGCGGAAGCGCCGACCAGCGGCGTTTGGAGGCTGTCGCCAAGCAAGCCGAGAAATACCAACAGCGTGAAAAAAGCCGCGCCCGCGACGCCGCAGAGAAGATAGTAAATCAGGAATTTTCTCGCCCCCCACCAGCGCTCAAGGAACGGGCCGAAAAAGAAAATCCCCATGCAGTTGAAAAACACGTGCCCCAGGCTGCCGTGCAGAAACTGGAAGGTCACGAACTCCCAAACCCGGAACTCGAACACCGCGGACTGGATCGTGAAGGCCCCGAAGTTCCGCAGCGGATAATCCTTGAGGAAGAGATCCAGGAAATAGATCCCGAGATTCACGATCAGCAGCCACTTCACCACAGGCGTGACCTGGGAAAAAAAGCCGCCGCCTTCGCGTCGGTCGTTTCGGTGATAATCTCTGTCCGCGATGCCCATCTGCCCGATGGGTTACCACGGCACCGGCCCCGCCGCAAGGGCAGGTGAAAATACTGCGGGGAAATCAGATTTTTTGAAACAAACGGGACGTCTGGCACGTTTATCCCAATGTCGGTGCAATCGATTTACGGGCGGCCACCGCTCCGCGTCCTTCGCGGCTCGGAGCGACGGCGGCCCATCATTCTTTCAGAAAAAGCGGCGGGGTGAACCCGCCGCTTTTTTCTTTGGGTTTCCAGCAGGGGCAATCCCTCGTTCAGCCCGCCGCCGTCCTGTCAGACGCGGGATTGGCCTTGCGCAGGCCCGCCGGTTTCCGCTTTAGTAGGGAACCGCAAACCCCGGGATCGTCCGGCTGACAACATGCTGTTTTTCGTCCCCAAGGAAACCCGTCCGCTGGAGACCCGTGTCGCGCTGGTCCCCGCGGCCGCCACCAAGCTGGTGAAACTCGGCGCGCAAGTCGGCATCGAATCCGGTGCCGGACTGGCCGCCGGTCTTCTGGATGCCGATTACGAAGCCGCCGGCGCCTCGATCCTCTCGGACCGCGCCGCCGCCATCAGCGCGGCGGATTTCGTGCTGCGGGTGCTGCCCGCCGCGATCGATGAAATCGCTCTCCAAAAAACCGGTTCACTGGCGACCGGGCTGATGGACCCGTTCGGCTCGCGCGAGCGGCTCGAAGCCTACGCCGCCGCCGGGGTGACCGCCCTGTGCAGCGAGCTGATTCCACGCTCCACTCTCGCGCAGAAGATGGACGTGCTCAGCAGCCAGGCAAATCTAGCGGGCTACGTGTCCGTCGTCACCGCCGCCGGCCAACTCGACTCGATCCTGCCGATGATGATGACTCCGGCGGGCACGATTTCCCCGGCCAAGGTGTTCATCATCGGCGTCGGCGTGGCGGGCTTGCAGGCCATCGCGACCGCCCGGCGGTTAGGAGCCCGCGTGGAAGCATTCGACACCCGGCCGGTGGTCGAGGAGCAGGTGAAATCGCTGGGGGCGAAATTTGTCAAAATCGACATCGGCGAGGTCGGCCAGACCGGGCAGGGATACGCCAAGGAACTCACGCCGGAACAAGCGAAGCTCCAGCGCGACGGCATGGCGAAAGTCTGCGCCGCCTGCGACGTCGTCATCACCACCGCCAAGGTTTTCGGCCGCAAGGCGCCCATCCTGCTCACCCGCGAAATGATTTCCGGCATGCGCCCCGGCAGCATCATCGTGGACCTCACCGCCGAGGGCGGGGGAAATGTCGAGGGCACCGTGGCCGATCAGGAAACCGTCACTAGCAACGGCGTCCGGATCATCGGCTGGAGCGCGCTCGAGTGCCGGGTCCCGCGCCATGCCAGCCAGATGTTCGCGGCTAACATGGTGAATCTCATCGAGCACTTCTGGGACGCCGAGGCCAAGACCTTCCCGCTTAAAACCGGAGACGAAATCATCAAGGGTTGCATGCTCACCCACGCCGGCAAGATCGTTCACGAACGCTTTCAAACCCCCTGACTCCCATGGAACTCGCCCCACTTCTGTTACTGCTTTTCGCCTTCACCCTGTCGATCTTCCTCGGCTTCGAGCTCATCGCCAAAGTCCCCTCCCAGCTGCACACGCCGCTGATGAGCGGGTCCAACGCGATTTCCGGCATCACCATCGTCGGAGCGCTGTTAGGACTCAACGTGGGCGAATCCCCGCTGGCGAAATGGCTCGGTTTCGCCGCCGTCGTGCTCGCCACCATCAACGTCGTCGGCGGCTACATCGTCACCGACCGGATGCTCGCCATGTTCAAGAAAAAGGCAGGACCCAAGCCATGAACGCCGTCCTCATCAACCTCCTCTACATCATCTCCTCGATCCTCTTCATCTTGGGGATCAAGATGCTCGGCTCCGCCGACACCGCGCGCCGCGGCAACCGGCTTTCCTCCGTCGGCATGTTGTTGGCGGTCGTCGCCACCCTGCTCTATCTGGGCCTCGACTGGTGGATGGTCGCCGGTGGCATCGCGCTGGGTTCGATCATCGGCATCGTCGCCGCCTACCGCGTGCAAATGACCGGCATGCCGGAAATGGTCGCGCTCTTCAACGGCTTCGGCGGGCTCGCCTCGCTGCTCGTCGGCGCGGCGGAAACCATCAAGCTGCGCGACAACGGGACGGGCCGCTATCTGAAACTGCTGGAAACGCAGAGCGGCGTCACCGTGCCCGGCTGGTTCGCGCTCGCCGCCATCGGCCTGACCATTCTGATCGGCGGTGTCACCTTCACTGGCAGCCTCGTCGCCTATGGCAAGCTTTCCGCGAAACTCTCCGGCAAGGCCACGCTCTTCGCCGGCCAGAAGCCCGTCAATTTCGTGGTCATGGCCGCCTCGCTCGTCGGCATCGGCCTGATGACCGCAGGCGTGGACAACCAGCTGGCCTTTGTTTCAGGAATCGTGCTCGTGATCCTCTCGCTCGTGCTCGGCGTGTTGATGACCATTCCCATCGGCGGGGGCGACATGCCGGTGGTCATTTCGCTGCTCAATTCCCTATCAGGCATCGCCGCGTCCATGGCCGGCTTCATCATTCTGAACAACGTGCTCGTCGTCGCCGGCTGCCTCGTCGGCGCGTCCGGCATCATCCTCACCATGATCATGTGCAAGTCGATGAACCGCACCATCGGCAACGTGCTCTTCAGCGGATTCGGCGCCACCGTGCAGGCCGCCGGCGAGGTGAAAGGGGAGATGAAAGCCTCCTCCACCGAGGACGCCTACTATGTGCTCGAAGCCGCGCAGAGCGTGGTCATCATTCCCGGCTACGGCATGGCCGTCGCGCAGGCCCAGCACGCCGTCAAGGAACTCGCCCAACTCCTCGAAGCCAACGGCGCGGAAATCCGCTTCGCCATCCACCCGGTCGCCGGCCGCATGCCCGGCCACATGAACGTGCTGTTAGCGGAAGCGGACGTGCCCTACGAACAGCTTTTCGAAATGGACCAGGTGAACCCGGTCATGTCCACGGTCGATGTCGCCATCGTCATCGGTGCCAACGACGTGGTGAACCCCGCCGCGCTCAACGATCCCGGCAGTCCGATTTACGGCATGCCCATCATCAACGCCCACGAGGCCAAGACCGTTTACTGCCTCAAGCGCGGCAAGGGCAGCGGCTTCTCAGGCCTCGAAAACGCCCTCTTCTTCGGCGAGAACACCCGCATGCTCTACGGCGATGCCAAAGCCACCGTCTCCGCCCTGATCGCGGAATTCGGGAAATGAAACCGGGCGGGCTCCCTTCACCGCGCCATCCCCCGGCATAAAAAAAGCCGCCGGGGAGTCCCTTCCCCGGCGGCCAAATCGTCATACCCACTCCCACACCCGTAGGATTCGGCAGACAACTATGCTGTTACACCCTTACATGAAAGAGCGATTGCTCGCTGCTTTCATCGGGATAAGACCTTCAAGTTTTACAAACGTTCAAAGTATTTTAAAAACTTCCCCATCTTTTCCACAGGCCTCACTTGGCACTTGGAAAACCCGCTTCATTTCAAGACGCTCCCGGCCATGTCGCACAGCCACATCGACGTCCGCTACGTCGCCAATCTCGCCCGCCTCGAACTCACCGACGAAGAGGTCGCCACTTTCCAGCCCCAGCTCGAAGCCATCCTGAGCCACGTCGAAGCGCTCTCGAAACTCGACGTTTCCGGCATCGAGCCGAACGCCCACGCGGGTGCCGTTTTCGGGAAAATGCGCGATGACACGCCGCACGAAAGCCTCTCCCAAGCCGCGATGCTCCAAAACGCGCCCGACCAGGCCCAAGGCCAAATCCGCGTCCCCAAAGTCGTCACCGACGCCTGATCTTTCTTCTCTCAGCGTTTCAGATTTCAAAATTTCAGCGTTTACCCCCATGACCATCACCACCCTCCGCCGGCAACTCCTCGCCGGGGAAACCACTCCCGCCGCCATCCTCCAAAAACTCGCCGGGGAAATCTCCGCCCGCGACGGCCAAACCGGCGCTTACCTTTCCCACAATCTCGAATCCGCCCTCGCCGAGGCCGCGAACGCCGACCTCTCCCTGCCCCTCGGCGGCATTCCCATCGCCATCAAGGACAACATCAACGTCCTCGGCCAGCCCTGCACCTGCGGCTCGAAATTCCTCGAAAATTTCATCTCGCCCTACGACGCCACGGTCATTCGCAAGCTCCGCGCCGCCGGGGCCATCCCCTTCGGCCGGATGAACCAGGACGAGTTCGCGATGGGCTCCTCCACCGAAAACTCCGCGCTCCAGACCACGCGAAACCCCCACGATCCCTCGCGCATTCCCGGCGGTTCGTCCGGTGGTTCCGCCGCCGCCGTGGCCGACCTCACCGCCATCGCCGCGCTCGGTTCCGACACCGGCGGCTCGATCCGCCAGCCCGCGTCGCACTGCGGCGTCGTCGGCCTGAAACCCTCCTACGGCCGCGTTTCCCGCTACGGGCTCGTCGCCTTCGCCTCGTCGCTCGACCAGATCGGCCCGCTCACGCAAAGCGTCGAGGACGCCGCGCTCATCCTCCAAGCCATCGCCGGCGGCGATCCGCTCGACTCGACCTGCCTCGACGCCCCGGTCCCCGATTACCTCTCCGGCCTCAACGACGGCGTCAAAGGCCTCAAACTCGGCATTCCCAAGGAATACTTCGGCGAAGGCATCGACCCCGGCGTCCGCAAAAACGTCGAGGCCGCCATCCAGAAACTCGCCGCCCAAGGCGCGGAAATCGTCGAAATTTCCCTGCCCCACACCGAGCACGCCGTCGCCACCTACTACGTCATCGCCCCGGCGGAAGCCTCGTCGAACCTTTCCCGCTTCGACGGCATCCGCTACGGCCATCGCGCCGCCAACCCGG
>JBFZFJ010000002.1:0-4535 GCA_041306405.1 Verrucomicrobiales bacterium
GTCGGACCGGCCTGCCTGTCGTCTTGTCCGCCGTAGCTTTAGCGAAGGAGGAAGCCTTCTTGGCCTTCGTAGCTTCAGCGAAGTAGGCGGCGTAGACTGGAGGGCGGGGAAATGGGGGTTGGACGAGACCTTCGACAACACCGTTGTCTTCTGGAATCCCGAGCAGCCGTTCGCTCCCGGCCAGGAGCGGCACTTCATTTACCGCCTGCACTGGGGCGCGAAGCCGCCAGCGGCTCCGGAAATGGCCCATGTCGTTTCCACCCGCATCGGCGCGGGCGGCATCCCGGGTGAAAAGAACCGCACGACATCGCGCAAGTTCGTGCTCGATTTCAAGGGCGGCCGTTTCGAACAACTGCCATGGGAAACCAAGGTGGAACCGGTGATCAGCACATCGCGCGGAAAAATCCTGCATCCGGCCGCCCGGCCGGTGGTGGATGGCGATACATGGCGCTGCAATTTCGACCTTCTGGTGGATGGCAAGGAACCCGTGGATCTCCGCCTCTATCTCAGGGATGCCAAGGGAGCCTTGAGCGAAACCTGGATCTATCAGCACACGCCTGAGTGACCATTTTCGGCGCGGTCCTGACATGTTATGAAACATCCGCTCTCCATCACCGCCGCGCTGTTGTTGCCGTTGGCTGTCTTGCACGCAGCCCAGCCGCTCAACATTCTCTTCTTCACGTCTGATGACATGAACCATGATTCCACCGCCGTTTTCGGCGGGCCGATCAAGGACCTCACGCCGCATGTGGACCGGCTCGCCGCGGAGGGATTGCGCTTCGAACATGCGTATTCCACCGTCGCCGTCTGTCAGCCGGTGCGTCAAACGATGTTCTGCGGCCTGTACCCGCACCGCAGCGGCTCGATGGGGTTTTTTCCGGTCAAACCGGAAGTGCGAACGCTCAATCAACAACTGCGCGACGCCGGCTACCTCATCTCCCGCTTCGGCAAGGCCAACCACCTCCGTCCGTGGGAACAATTCTGCTTCGATGTGGAAGATGACACCATCAGCCGCCGTCCGTCGAAACTGGCCGAAGCCACGCGCATGGTCCTGCGGAAGGCGCGTGAGGAAGGAAAGCCGTTTTTCCACAACATCAATTGCTACGACCCGCACCGCCCGTTCATCGGCATGAAAGGTCCCGATGATCTCGCCGAGGGCGAACCGCCAAGCCGCTGGATCAAACCGGAGGAAGTCACTGAAGTCCCCGGTTTCCTAGAAGATCTGCCGGAAATCCGCCGCGAGCTCGCAGGCTACTACACCAACGTCCGCCGGCTCGACGATGCCGTGGGCGCGGTGATGAAAGTGCTGGCGGAGGAAGGCTTCGCCAATAACACGTTGGTTGTCTTCTACGGCGGCGACCACGGCATGTCATTTCCGTTCGGCAAGTCCAACAGTTATGAAAACAGCTCGCGCGGCGCGCTCATCGTCCGCTGGCCCGGCGTGACCAAGCCCGGTGCCGTGGACCGCGATCACATGGTCTCGACGCTCGACTTCACCCCCACCCTGATCGACGCCGCGCGGCTGCCCGCCATTCCGAACATCGATGGCCGCACGTTCCTGCCCGCCCTCAAGGGTGAAACGATGACCGGCTGGGACCGCGTCTTCACGCAATACAACGCCGCATACGGCAACAACTGGCTGCCGATGCGCTGCATGCGCACCAAGACCCGCTCCTACATCTGGAACGCGTGGAGCAACGGCACAAAGAAATATCACACCGAAAACATGGCCGGGCTCTCGTGGAAGGCCATGCTCGCCGCCGCCGAATCCAACCCGGAAATCAAGGCCCGCACGGAATTCTATCTCCACCGGGTTCCCGAGGAATTTTATGACATGAGCAACGACCGCTGCGAGCGCGTTAACCTCATCGCCGACTCCGCGCGGCAGGCTGAGATCGAGTCGATGCGCAAGGAGCTGCTGGCCCTGATGCAAGACACCGGAGATCCCTTCGCCGAAGCCTTCGCCAGTCGGGAAAAAAAGGAACTGGTTCCCGCCGTCCTCGAGAAGTTGAAGCGGCAATATGGCGGCCGCCCGGATTCCCGCTGAGCGAATATGAGCGGAAAATTTCCCGCAGCCCGTCCAGCGTTGATAAAATCACGCCCATGCCGCGTATGATAGCCCGATGAAACAAAAACTCACATGCCTCCTCGCACTCATTCCCTCCCTGCTCATCGCCGGAGAAACCGTTTCACTTTTCAACGGCAAGGATCTCGACGGGTGGACGCTTGACGTCCCGGCGCGCGACAAAGTCTCGGAAGCCACTGACATCCCGACCAAGGAAGGGGTCATAACCTTCGACACCCGCAAGGGCGCATGGTGGGCCGCCACTCCGCCGAGCTTCATCGTCCGTGACGGTCTGCTCGTCAGCCTCGGCAAACCCGGCGGCCACCTCGTCACCAAGGAGGTCTTTTCCAACTACAAGCTGGTGGTGGAATACCGTTTTTCGAAAGAACCCGGCAATTGCGGTGTGCTGGTCCACGCCTCCACTCCGCGCCGGCTGTATGACATGTTTCCCCAGTCGATCGAAGTCCAGATGCAGCATGAGAATGCCGGAGACTTCTGGTGCATCGGCGAGAACATCGAGGTGCCGGACATGGAGAAACGCCGTCCCCGCAAGGATCCCGGCCAGCCTTTCGGCGGCAATGCCAAGGACGCACGCCGCATCATCAACCTGACCGACGGCTCCGAGAAACCGCTCGGTGAATGGAACACCATGGAAATCGAGTGCAAGGGCGATGAAGTCATCGTGCAGGTCAACGGCACGCTGGTGAACCATGGCAGCAAGAGCACAGCCACCTCCGGCAGAATCGCCCTGCAGGCGGAAGGTTCCGAGGTCGAGTTCCGCAAGGTGGAACTCACACCGACTCCGAAATGATGCGGCCGACCCGCTCAAGATCAGAGCTTTTCACTCGCGGACTAATTTGAACCGCAAATTCGTGACGCGTTTTGATGCATCCACCTATTCCCGCTTGAACAGCGCCGCGGAAACCGGTAGGCCGTGACCGGCCTCCGTATAATCATGGGCGCTTGATGTCATGAGTGAACCTGAAATCGGATTTCGCGCGCCCCTGCCTGAGGAACTCGCGCCTCTGTTTCCCAAATATCAGATTTTATCTCTGATAGCGACGGGAGGCATGGGTGCGGTTTATCATGCGGTGCAAACCTCGCTTGAGCGTGAAGTCGCCATCAAGATCCTTGCTGCAAGGAATTTGCTTTCTGCGGCTGCAAGGAGTTTGCTTTCTGCGGGAGGCCCCTGAAAGAGCCATTGGGTCGGACCGGAGGGCGGGAAAAAGGGGGTTGTTCGCCAGCCCCGCGAGCGTTCCCATAAAGGTCGAGTTCATCCCCGTGCAGGCCTGCAAGTCCACCACCAGGCACATCTCCCCGCGCATGATCCGGGATTCGCCGAATTCCTTCACCGCCGGACTGTTGAGGAAAGACCCATTGCTCTCGCAGCGGATCCAACTGAAACCCTCAAATTTTCCGACTTTGATTGGACAAGAGATAGCCACGAATGATGCGCCGCTGTTCGATAACGACTTGGGGAAAATCTATCGCCTCCACCCGGAGCGGGCAACCTCCTTCGGGAGTTTGGCCATTATCTACTGTCCTTTTGCCCTCGCCGCGAGAAAATCCTCCCCATGAAATCCCGCTACGTCATCCTCATCCCCATCATCCTGCTGACGTTGCTGCTCCCGCTCGCCGTCGTCCACAACCAGGCCGGGAAGCTTCCGAAAGCCCCGGTTGCCGCTCCCGCAGCCGTGGAAACGCCAGCCTATACCACCGCACCTTCGTCTCCCGACGGCATCGGGAAATTCTTCATGGGTCGCGAGATTTCCCATGTCATGGGCCATCAGGGGCTCAACTGGCTGGAACGCGACGAACGCGAAATGGAGGAAGCACCCTCCCGCGCGATCGCCCTCCTCGATCTCTCGCAAGACGCGGTCATCGCGGATATCGGTGCCGGCTCCGGCTACTATTCTTTCCGCATCTCACCCCTCGTGCCCAAAGGCAAGGTCATCGCCGTGGACATCCAGCAGGAAATGCTCGATTTACTGGAAACCGAATCCGCGAAACGCGAAGTCATCAACGTCCAGCCCCACCTCGGAGCTATCGACGACATCCAGCTCCCCCCCGGCACCCTCGACGCCGCGCTCATGGTCGATTCCTACCACGAGTTCTCCCACCCCATCGAGATGCTCACCTCCCTCCACAAGGCCCTCAAGCCCGGCGGTAAAATCTACCTCCTCGAATACCGAGCCGAAGACCCCCGCGTCCCCATCAAGCCCCTCCACAAGATGTCCGAAACCCAGGCACGCAAGGAGTTCGAAGTCCTCGGCTTCACCTTCGTGGAAAACAAGCCCGGCCTGCCGTGGCAGCATTTTCTGGTGTTCGAGAAACCTTAAACCTGCTAGTAATTTGCTTTCTGCGGGAGGCCCCTGAAAGAGCCAATGGGTCGGACCGGCCTGCCTGTCGTCTTGTCCGCCGTAGCTTTAGCGAAGGAGGAAGCCTTCTTGGCCTTCGTAGCTTCAGCGAA
>JBFZFJ010000003.1:0-6311 GCA_041306405.1 Verrucomicrobiales bacterium
AGCTCTGGGTTCTCGATCATTCACCAAAGTTAACCTGGCCCCCGATTCTCGGCCATTTCACGTTGAAATCTGTCTAGTTTTGCTCCGGCGAAAAATCCAGTTTTGAACCAGCGCCGACACATTCATGCTTGCGGATTGACATCTCCGCCGGCCGGGTGAGGGGGAGGGCGAGGGTATTGAGGACGTTGAGGAGTTCGTCGCGGTCGTGGCGGGCGAGTTCATTGTCCTTGGAGAGGTTCTGTTGGGCGCTCTTGTCTCCGCGGAAGGCGTCGAGGAGGTCTTGGACGGCGGCGATCTTCTCCGGGGTCGAGAGTGCCAGCAATTTTGTGTAAATGATTTCCCGTTGATTCGTGTTAGTGATTGTCGGGCATGCGGCCTAAGGTGGGGAGGCGTGAGGGTGAGGCTGGGTGCGCGAAGATCAGACTCGGAGCGAGACGCTCCGACCACGGTCTGGCGCGGGAGGCGCCAGCCATTTTGGCCGCCTTCTCATGGAGTTTTGCTTGTTTCGGGGAGAAACAGGGGCTCGCAGTGGGAAATTAGGGCGTCGCAGTGGATTTGGAAGGCGTCGCAGTGGATTTGGAAGGCGCTGCAGCGGTGAGGCTAGCGCCGGGACTTCTTCCAGGCGACGATGGTGTCGAGAAACGGCTTGGCGTAGCGCTGGACCTTGGCGGCGCCGATGCCGGGGACGTGGAGCGCTTCCTCGGCGTTGACCGGCTGATAGCGGGCGAGGGCTTCGAGGGTCTTGTTGCCGAAAATGACGTAGGAGGGGACGTCCTCGCGCTTGGCGATTTTCTCGCGGATGTCGCGGAGCATCGAGTAGAGCTGGCCGTCGAAGCCGTGGTCCTTGAGGGCGACTTCCTTGCGGCCGGCCTCGGGATCGGGCCAGACGAGCTGATACTTCGCCTCGCCGCGCATGACCTTGTCGCCGAGGGGCGTGAGGGTGAGCAGCGGGAACTCGCCGGTGATGGTGACGACCAGTCCGGCGTCGGACAGGGAGCGCATCAGGCTGTTGAGGTAGCCCGCACCCTTGTCGCGGAGGATGCCGTAGGTGGTGAGCTTGTCGAGGCCGCCGCCGATGATTTCCTGGGACTTGCTGCCCGCTAACATCTGGACGATGCGGCCGCGGCCGTAGCGCGGCTCCCAGCCGTTAGCGGTGCGGCGGGACATCCGGGCGACGCCGCTGAGCGCCTTGCGGACGACGGTGGTTTCCTCGGCGGTGGGCGGGCGGTTCTCGCCGGAGCCTTCGTCGCGGCAGACGTCGCAGGTGCCGCAGACGCCGGCTTCCTCCTCGCCGAAGTAGCTGAGAATCCACTGCTGGCGGCAGCTGCGGGAATAACACATTTCCACCATCGACTTGAGCTTCTCGCGGTCGCGGCGGTCTTTTTCCTCGATGGCGTTCTCGTCGAGCTGGAGGCCGCGGGCGAGGATGGCCATCGCGCTGCCGACGGACATCGAGTTCTTCACGTCCGCGTTTTCGGCGATCTCGTCGAGCGTGCGGTGGACTTCGAAATCCTTGTCCGCCTCGTTGAGCAGGTATTGATAGATCGAGCGGACGATGGCGGCGGTGGGGTTCGCGCCGTCGATGAAGAATTCCTGGGTGCGGGTGTCCGCGTAGTTGAAGAGCATCTCGCAGAACGCGTTTTCCCCGTCCCGCCCGGCGCGGCCGGCCTCCTGATAGTAGGCCTCGACGCTGCCGGGGATTTCGTAATGGATGACGAAGCGCACGTCCGAGCGGTCGATGCCCATGCCGAAGGCGTTGGTGGCGACGGCGATGCCGACCTTGCGGCTGATGAAGATTTCCTGCGCCCGCTCGCGCTCCTGGTCGCCCATGCCGCCGTGATAGGCGACGCACTTGACGCCCCAGCTGGCGAGCGTTTCGGAAACCGAGTCCACCTTCTTGCGGGTGGCGCAGTAGATGATGCCGGTCTTGTGGGCGGCGATGATAGACCGCATCCGCTCGTCCTTCTGCGCCGCCTTGTCGACGGAGGAGATGTTGAGTGATAGGTTCGGCCGGGAAAATCCGCTGACGCGCTCGAAGGGCGAGCGCAGGGCGAGCACCTGGGTGATGTCCTCGCGGACGACGGGGGTGGCGGTGGCGGTGAGGGCGACGCATTGCGGCCGGCCGATTTTCTCCAGCGACTTGCCGAGGCGCAGGTAGTCGGGCCGGAAATCGTGGCCCCACTGGCTGAGGCAGTGCGCCTCGTCCACGGCGAAAAGCGAGATTTCGATGCCTTGGAGGGCGTTGAGGAAACTCTCGGCGCGGAACCGCTCGGGGGCGACGTAAACGAGCTTCCACTTGCCGGCGCGCATCCCGTCGAGCCGCTCTTTTTGCTCGGGCCAGGAGAGGGTGGAGTTGATCATCGTCGCGGCGATGCCGCGGGCGACGAGCGCGTCCACCTGGTCTTTCATCAGCGCGATGAGCGGCGAAATCACCAGCGTCACGCCGCCGAAGCAAAGCGCGGGGATCTGGAAACACAGCGATTTCCCGCCGCCGGTCGGCATGACGACGAGGCCGTCGCGGCCGGAGGTGATTTCCTGGATCACTTCTTCCTGGCCGTCGAGAAACCCGGAAAATCCGAAATACCGCTTGAGCGCCTCGTGGGGCGTCATGATCAGCGGTTTGGAATCAGGAGCGGCGGACATCGTGTGCGCGAATGAACAACACCCGGCGCGCCGAGGTCAACTCCGGAGCAAGTCGCGGATTGGAGGAGATTTGGATTTCCGAAGAAAATCGGCCGTGGTAATTTCCGCCCGTGCAATCCCTTCGCTGGCTACTTCCGTTCGCAGTGCTGGTGTTCGCCTGTCTCCAGTGCGTCCCGATCGGGCCACCCGGCGGGGGGCGGGATCAGTATCGCCCCCCCAGCCGGGTGATTCCCCAACAGTCAACCGGCTCGGGCGGCGGGACCTCGTTGTCGGCGATGCTGCGCCAGGTGAATTTGCAAACCGACATGGTCCGGCGCGGCACTTACGGCCGCAGGGTGGTCCGCCCGATGATCCCGCGCTACATCACCATCCACAGCACCCAGAATTATACGGCGGGGGCGAGGCAGCATTCGCTGGCGCTGAAGAACGGCGCGCTGCGCTCGGCCAAGACTCGCTACGGCAACCGGATCGGCTTCCTGATCTGGCATTTCACGATCGACCAGGGGGTGGCCATCCAGCACATGCCGACGACCGAGCAGGGCGAGCACGCCGACTTCGGCGGTCCGGGGAACCGGCTGTCGATCGGCATCGAGATGTGTGAGAACCGCGGCAACAACCGCTCGGCCACCACCGAGCGGACCGCCAAGCTAACGGCGGTGTTGATGAAGAAGAACCGCATCCCGCTGCAGAACGTGGTGCCGCACTACCACTGGCCGCGCCGCGGGAAAAGCCCGGCTAACAAGAACTGCCCGCATTTCCTGATGGACGGCGGCCGTCCCGGTTCGAAATGGCGCGGGTTCCTCGGACGGGTGAATTATTACTACCGGCGGCTGGATTGATGATGAGTGAAATTCCGATAAACCACGGCAGCCCGGGAAACCGCGAGGTCACGCTGGAGCCCGATGTCCATTACGTCTGCCAGCGCTGCACCGCCTGCTGCAAGTGGCCGGGCGACGTGCGGCTCGAGGAGCATGAGATTCTACCGATCGCGGAGTTCCTCGGTCTGGCAGAACAGGATTTCCTCGACCGCTTCACCCGCCTGCGGACGAACCGGCAGGGGCTCTCGCTGATCGAGAAGGAGAACCACGAGTGCGTCATGCTCGACGGCAATGCCTGCCGCATCCATCCGGTGAAGCCCGAGCAGTGCGCCGGGTTTCCCAACAAGTGGAACTTCCCCGGCTGGCGGCAGGTCTGCGAGGCGATTCCGGTGCCGGTGGTGAAATGATCAGGACGCGGTGAGGCGTTTCCAAAGCGCGCGCGGCGAGGCGGACTTGCAAGCCAGCGCCGGCTTCTCGACGAGGTGCCAGCTCAGCAGCGCCAGGACGAGGGCCCCCGCATAGACCGCCACCACCGAGCGCGTCGAAGTCATCAAGCCGAGCTGGACGAGGACGTTGATGACGACGGAGTGATAGATATAAATCCCGTAGGAAATGTCCGTGCCGCGCAGCAGTCGGTTGGAAAGGGCGCGGCAGGTGAACGCCGCGGCGATGGTGCCGAGGGCGAGCAGCGCGCGCGATGGCAGATAGGCGAGGTAGAACGGCAGCGAGCGGTGTTCGACACAGGTTCCCAGCAGCCAGGTGAAGGCGACGAACCCGAGCAGGTAGTGAAGGAACTTGCCCTCAAGCCGGGTCTTGAGCGCATCGAAGTTCCAATGGATCAGGATTCCTAGCAGGAACATCCACAGATGCGGAAGCAGCGTCACATGAAGCAGCTTGAAAAACATCGGCGCGCCGGTGAAGCCGCCGGGGCCGTTGACCTTGTCGTCCATCACGCAGTAGCTCGCGAACGAGACGAGGAACAACCCGGCGATGAGCACATAGGCGGATTTTTTCTCGCGGCCGAGGAAATGGAGAATGGGGATGAAGGCGTAGAACTGGAGTTCCACCGTGATCGTCCACAAGGCGCCGTTCGCCACGCCGATGCCGAAGCCGCGGAAGTGCTCGGGATTCCAGAACTGGAAGAAGCTCACTTGTCCCGTTAGCCAGGCGGCTAAGGTTTTGGAGAAGATGAAATCAGGCTTGAGGAACCCGAAGCTGGCGAGAACCGCCAGCGTCACGAGCAAGCAGGCCCACAAGGCCGGGAAGATCCGCAGGCCGCGCCGCCAGAAATAGCCGCCGAGGTCTGCCGGGTTTTTCTCGTAGGACTTGGTGATGAGAAAGCCGCTGATCACGAAGAAGACCGGCACGCCCGGCAGCAGCATCAGCGCGTCGAAGACCTGCTTGCCCCATGCGGGAAGCTGCTTGGCCAGACCCGTGTGGCCGACGGCGTGAGCGACCACCACCTGCGCCGCCGCCAGCAGACGGATGAGGTCGAAGTTGTTCTGCCGGTGCGGTGAAATCATCGTGCGGATGCGGGACGGCATAGTATCTAATTTCCCTCAAGGCGAGCCTAATCCCGCTTCGACGACCCGCGCCGTGAGAAGCGGGCCGGCTCGGGAGATGAGGGTTGCGAGAGGGAGTCCGGTATCGGCAAGCGCGTGGATGGAGCGGAAAATCCGGCTGGCGCGCGCCGAGTCGTCGGCCTGCCCGCAGAAGCCGGTGACCGGGACGGACAAGCGGTTGGCGAGGCGGGCGAGGGCGACCGGACCTTTCCCTCCGAGGCTCTGGTGGTCGAGCGAACCTTCGCCGGTGATGATGTGATCAGCCGCTTTGACCCGGGTTTCCAGATCCAACAGCCGGGCCAGCAGGTCGAATCCGGAAACCAGTTTGGCATCGGCGAAACGCAGCAGCCCGAAGCCCAAACCACCCGCAGCACCAGCTCCGGGCATGAGTGCGGCTTCTCCGCCTCTGCTGATAGTAACGAGGTGGGCGAGCGCGGCTTCCAGCGCGGTTTTGTCTTCGGGTGCCGCGCCTTTTTGTCCGGAGAAAATCGCGGTGGCCCCGCGCGGGCCGAGAAGGGGATGGTCCACGTCGCATGCGGCGATGATTTCCGGGAGGGCGATGCGGTGTTTGAAATCCACGCGCCGGAGCTGCAGCAGATTGGCCGGGATTGGGTCGATTTCTTCGTCGTTCGCAGCGAAGAAAGCGATCCCGAGTGCGGCCGCCATGCCGCATCCGCCGTCATTGGTCGCGCTGCCGCCGAGGCCGAGGATGACGCGTGTGACCGAGTGCCCGGAAACGGCGTGGGCGATTTGCAGCCCGACGCCGCGGGTCGTGGCATGCGCCGGATCGCGCTCGTCGGTTGCCAGCCGCCACAATCCGGCGGTCTCCGCCATTTCAAGAACCGCAGCGGGGCCTTCGGGCGTGTCGGCTAACACGTAACGGCTTTCGATGCCTCGTCCCAGCGCATCGACTGCCGGGCAGGTGATCCATTTCCCGTGGAGCGAGCAAATCGAAGTTTCCATGAAGCCCTCGCCGCCATCGGAAATCGGGCAGAGGTCGAGTTCCGCATCCGGCTCGATCCGGCGGATTCCTTCCGCGATCGCCTCGGCGGCTTCAAGGGCGGTGAGCGAGCCTTTGAACTTGTCCGGGGCGATGAGGAAGCGGCGGGGCACGGTTATTTCTTCTTCGCGTTTTGCAGGGCTTGCGAGAACCAGTCGTTGTTGGGGGCGGCGTTGGGTTTGAAATCCGGCGTGCGGCCTTGCGGGCGGGGGCGGTTTTGCTGCGGGCCGCGGTCGCCGGACTCGGAACGGCGGTTGTCGAGATCGACCTTGCTCTTCATGGAGAGAG
>JBFZFJ010000004.1:0-5163 GCA_041306405.1 Verrucomicrobiales bacterium
GGCCCTCTACACCGAGCTCTCCGACAAGGTCCGCGAGAAGCTCGACGAGGCCAAGGGCAAGAAGAAGTAAGCCCCGGCCGTATCCCGATTTGCGCGGGCTGGAGTTGAGTTCGAGTTCGCGTTCGATGGAGCGGTGGTCCCCCGGGGCCGCCGCTTTTTGTTGGTCTCCTTCAACCCCATGGAGTGAGTGGCTCGCTATCGCCCTCGACCCGGGGATCGACCTCAGGGCGCTCCATCCCAGGACAGGACCTTGGCGGCAAAAACCAAGCGACCCAGGATCGACACGAACCTCCAAAAGCAGCACCCGACTTGTTCCTTGCCTCTTCCTCCTGCTTCGCTAAAAGTTCAGCATGATCGGAAGCCGCAAAATCATCCCCCCGAGCGCCGCAGATGCAGGTGATATGCGGCACGCCGCAGAAGCAGGGCAAATGCAGCGCGCGGCATAATAACACTGTTCGGTGAAGAATCATGCAACCGCTCTCCGTCAACAAAGCAATAGCCCGCGCTCATGATTTGGACGGCGCATGCGTAGCAATCGAAGGGATTCTTAGCTTCGAGACGGAAGACGTGTCCATCAACCATTGGCCGAAGGCTGAGCGAAGAGAGGGATACGCCTCAAGTATTTGGATTGATCCTGACGGAGTTGTTTTCGGCCTCGACGAGGAGACGCTCACTAAGTGGAGCGGCAAGCGCGTCGTAGTTCTCGGTGTGATTGAAGGGTCTGAGGAATCGCATGTAGATGGATGGGAGAATGGATTCGGCCATTTTGGACTTTGGCCGGTTCGGATTCGCGCTCGTCGTATTGATCTCCTCAAACGGTGGTTCCGCGATCACCCAGAAATCGAAGACACCGAACAAGACGTGCATGGCAACACCCACTAGCCCCTCTGTTTTCCATGTTTCCACCTGATTTCAACCCCAACCCCGCGATCAACGTTGGCCCTCGCTAGTGGGTGCGCCATCACTTTGACGTTTGGCAGAATAATAAGAATCCCATCCACACAATGATGGACGAGACACCACCTCCTCTAATACCAACGCGCTACAAGAGCCCGCTGACCAAAGGAACGTCTTATCCATTCGGAGCGGAGTTGATTTCAAGAGAACTGGCAGGAGCACCTCAATATGGGTTGCTCGACATAGGATTCTCCGGAGAGAAGAGTCAGGCGTTTCTACTAAGTCGGAATTCATTTCCAGTCCTAAGATTCGAGTATCAGAAAGCCGAGGGGAGCTATTCAACATCCAATTCCAGTTGGTCACTTACCCGACTGGAACCAAATTGGAGGATTACGGTCTATCCTATTCCTAGCGGCACTCGAAGATTTTGCCGTGACTATTTAGCTGCAAGTGGATGGAGTATAATTCGCACCTGGCTGAATGACGAATGGCCGAATAACGGTCGGATCGGTTCCGCGAGTTTGGTCATTTCAGCGTTCCACCACGACAATGAATTCAAGCACGAGACCAAATCTTCTATACTCCCATCAAAGCCATAAATAAGAAGCCCAACAAGCCGTCGCTCTCAACACCTGCCCCGCCGCGAGCTCAAGCCGCCATGACAATTCAACCATCAATCCCCAGTCGAAGCCTCGCCCTCGGGCAGGTGTGAGAGGACTCGACGTTGTGCAAAAAAATCGGACTGGAATTCTGAGCAGGACAAGGTAGCTTAATCCCGTGAGCACATTTACCGAAATCCGAGAATCTGTCGTAGGCCTTTCTAAGCCTGAGCGGGCGGAATTGGCCGTTTTACTGCTTGGAAGCCTCGATGATACCCACTACTGGGTTGACGATGAAGAGGTCGATCAGCGGTCTGCGGAGATGGACTCTGGAGCCGTTGTTGGTGTGACCAAGGAGGAATTCCGCAAGCTTTGCGGGCGATGAGTGGCAGCATGAAGCCACTTATTATCCATCCCAGTGCAGCGAAGGATGCGCGTGATATCGCCGCGATGTATGCGGAGGTATCCGATGAGTTGCGCGACAAGTTTTGGAGGGAGATTGATGATGCAATCGATTACATTGAGCAGTATCCCGAGAGACATCATTACGACCCAAGCGGGAGGAGAAGGAGCAATCTCAAACGGTTTCCATACCACATTCTATTTGAAGAACGTCTTGAGTGCAATCGAGTCATGGTGATACGGCACCATCACCGAAATCCTCGCTACGGACTACAAAGAAGATAACAGAAGCACAACAATAAAGGGTGCTGCGAAGTCGGAGCGATAGCGGAGACTTCGGCTGCGCCCATGGTTGAACAAGCCCGGAGCGACGGGTGATTCGCCCTTACCTGTCCGCCATAGCCTCGGCGACGGCGGATGCGTTTTGTGTTCGCGGCAGTCGTCCTGACATCGGTTTGCTCGCTTCTGAAGCGCTTGCTGTGAAGGTGACCGACAGGGCTTGGTGGACTTGATGGATGGATTTGATCGACCGGGAAGCTGTCTCGGCATCATCCGTTGGCCGGATTGCCGGGCTTTTGCCGCACCGGGGGCGTGGTCTCCCAGGACCTCGGGGGCGATGGACGCGGAGGCCTGTCGGTGCACGGTGAGTGGGAGGAGCGGCAGTCATGCGCTCGAGCGGGTGTCGGCTGGCGGAGGACGGGCTCGTTGCCATGCGGGGAGCAGGCGGAGGAGCGGTCGCATCTCCCCGCCGCAGCAGGTGCAGGCGGCGAGACGGGGAGCTTTCTCCGGTGCCCGGGCGGCCGCGCCGATGAGCAGGGGCCGGCCGGTGTGGAAGGCGATGCGCTCGCGCTTTTCCCGGGCGGCGGGATGGCAGTAGCCGTAGTGGCGCACGGCCCTCAAGCCGCGGGGAAGGACGTGGCGCAGGTGGCGGGCGACGAACTCGCCGCCTTCGATCGTCTCGATCCGCAGGGCGTCGCCATGGGCGCGGTCTTTCCATCGGAAGGAGACATGGGTGCCGGTGACCGAGGCAATGCGCGAGTCGCCGATGGCGGTGCGGCAGACGTATCTTCCGAGATATTTGATGATGTTCTCCCCGCTGCCGAAGGGCTGGAGGTCGACGCCCCAGTCCTTGCTCCAGACGGACGGGTCGATGGCGGGCAGTTGATGTTCCTTGGCGAGGGCCGCGAGGCCGTCGCGGAAGCGGGCGCGGAAGATCCGCCGGAGCGCGGGCTGCGGGACGAGGAAGTTGGCGTTCTTTACCGTGACGACGCGGCCGGCGGCATCGATGCCGGCACCGGGCACGATGGTGTGGATGTGGGGATGGAAGTGGAGGCGCTGGTTCCAGGTGTGGAGCACCATGGTGAAGCCGCTGGACTTGGCTCCCAGCCAGCGCGGGTTGGCGAGCGTGCCGGACAAGGCGGAGGACGCGGCGGCGAAGAAGAGTTGATACATCTCCTTGGCCGCCGCGGTGAAGAACAGGCCGCGCAGCTCCTCCGGCAGGGTGAAGGTCACCATGAAGTAGGGCGCGCCGACGCGTTTGCCGAGTTCGCGCTCGACCCAGTCGGCGGTGGCCTGTCTGCCGCATTGCGGGCAGGAGCGGTGGTTGCAGGAGTGGAAGCGGAACTCGCGCTTGCCGCACGAGCCGCAGGCATGGAGGTGCCCGCCCATTTCCGCGGTGCGGCAACGGGTGATGGCCCAGACGGCGCGCCGCTGTGCCTCGCCCATCCGGTGGTGGTGCTCACGCAGGTGGGCGGGCAGGAAGCGGCGCAGCGCGTCGATGACGGTGGCGGCGGCCATCGCTTTCAAACAGGCGGGCGGTGGCGGCGCGGGCTAACGGGGCAGTTCGCGGCAGAGCGTCTCCACCAGCGCGCGGCTGTCCTGCTCGCTGCGGTGGGTGAGGTGGAGATAGATCATGGTGGTGTCGATGTCGCAGTGGCCCAACAGGGACTGGACGGTGTGCAGGCTGGCGCCGGCTTCGACGAGATGGGTGGCGAAGGAATGGCGCAGCGTGTGGGCGGTGCAGACGGGGATGTTGAGTTCCTTGCGGGCGGCGACCAGCAGGCGCTCGAGGCTGCTGATGGGCATCGGTCGGCGGGCAGCGCGCATGCGCTTGGCCACGTCCGCGAGCGAGCACGGCCCGCGGCCGGTCCCCGGGAAGATGAGCAGCGGGTGACGGTGGACGGCCCAGTAGCGGCGGAGGTCTTCGACCATGGTGGCAGACAGCGGCACCATGCGGTCCTTGTTGCCCTTCGCGCGGCGCAGCCAGAGCTTGCCGCCCTTGGAATCGATGTCGTGGATGGTCAGCGACAGGCACTCCGAAACGCGCAGGCCGCAGCAGTAGATGAGCTTGATGGGGATGCGGTAGCGGCGCAGGCGGATCGAGGAGAGCAGGCGGATGACTTCCTCCCGCGTCAGCACGGCGGGCAGGGTCTCTTCGTCCTTGGTGCGGATCTGGGAGAAGACCTTCCAGTCGCGGTGCTCCATGAGTTCGACGAAGAAGAGCTTCGCGGCGGCGGCGGCCTGGCGGATGGTCTTGGGCTTCCATTCCTTGACGGTCTTGACGTGCAGGACGTAGCCGCGGAAAGCGTCTTCGGTGATGGTGGCGGGATCGGCCTGGCAATGCTCGTGGACCAGCCGCATCTGGCGGTAGTAGGAGTGCCGGGTGCGCGGCGTGTTGAAGCGCAGGGCGAGGAACTCGGCGAAGCGCTTCATCGAGGGGTAAGGATGCGAGTCGTAGTCGAGCGGGTCGCGCTGTGCCCGACCGGCGAAGGGCCGGTAGTCGTGCGGGAGCTTCTGGTAGCCCGCCTCGTCGGTGCGCTCCGTGCGGTTTTGGGCTTGGCGCGGGCGGTCCTTGCGGCTTTGATTCGGTTGGCTGTCGGGGTTGCTGTTGTTGTCATGCATAGCCCCGCGACCATGACAGCTAGCCCCGCAGCCATCCAACTTCTCAACACCCCGCCGCCACCGAAGACATCAGGAGAAAATTGCTGCCGCGGAGCGGCTTAGTTCAACAAGTCGAGACACGCAACCCCTATCAGCCGCCCTGTTTACATGCTTTTCTGTAGTTCAAACATTAACCCCGTGATCGACGCGCGCCATCGCTGATAGGGTTGCGTGCTCTTTGACGTTCTGCCATAAACCAAAGACATCAGCATCGTGAGTCATCCCTCAAATAAGCACCGAAGAATGCGCCCGGCATGTGGAGTCCATGCTGGTGGGAGGAATGATTATATGGATGCGTCTGCCCGTTATAGACTCTGCGCTGAAG
>JBFZFJ010000005.1:0-4697 GCA_041306405.1 Verrucomicrobiales bacterium
CAGCAGGAGCTGGAGAAAGAGAGACTGAAAGCGGAGGCCGGGCGGCGGACGAACTGGCTGGCGAGGTGGCGTTTTGAAATGTAGTCGAGGACTTCAGTCCGTGGCGGGTTTGGAATCGAAGACGGACTGAAGTCCTGGACTACGTTTGAAGAAGCCCGAAGCGCTTGCCGAGCGAGATGGCGTCGAAGGGGGCGTGGGTTTTCACGTCGTTGTCGAAGTAGGTGAAAACGTCGCGGCCTTGCTTGCGGGCGGGCGGCGGGGGAGTGAGGAGTTTGGCGTTTTCCGGCGTGCCGCCTTCCGACCAGCGGCGGATTTTGCGGGCCCATTCGTCGAGCGCCGGCTCGGTGTAACCGCTGGCGTAAAGCTCCTCCGCGCCGTGGAGCCGGATGTAGATGAAATCCGCGGTGACGTCCTCGATGAGCGGCCATTTTCCCGCGGTGTCGGCGACGACCATGGCGATGTCATGCTCGCGGAGCAGCGAGATGAATTCCGGCTGCTCGAACGACGGGTGCCGGACTTCGAGCGCGTGGCGGATGGCGAGGTCCGCGGATGGCTTGAGCGCGGCGCGGGATCGCAGTTTTTGATCGTGGGAGCGGGCGAGCACGGAGGCGGCTTCGGTGTCGCGGGGGAGCAGCTTGAAGAAGGTTTCCAGCCGCTGGTGGTCATATTGGAAATTCGGCGGCAGCTGCCAGAGGACGGGGCCGAGCTTTTTTCCGAGCTCAAGGACGCCCGAGGCGAAGAAGTTGGCGAGTGGCGTTTTGGGCTCCCTGAGCCGGGTGAGATGGGTGATGAAGCGGCTGCCTTTGAGCGAGAAAACGAAGTCGTCCGGCGTGGCCTGATGCCAGGCGCGGAAACTCGCCGGCCGCTGCAAGCCGTAAAATGTCCCGTTGACCTCGATCGAGTTCACCTGTCGCGAGGCGAATTCCAGCTCGCGGTCGTGGGGCAGGCCGGGCGGGTAGAAATCGCCGCGCCACGGCGGATAGGTCCAGCCCGAGATTCCGATGCGGATTTCCATCATTTGGCACGCTCCTGGTGAAGTGATCCGGTTGGGCAATATCCACCTGCGGCGGGGATTTTCCAAGGGTGAAACTGACCGTTTTCCACTCAAGAGGAGGCAACCGGAGAAAAAAACCTCGTCATTTCGGCACTCATTCGCAGACATTTCGGGGGTGATCCACCCAACCGCCATCGTTTCACCGCTCGCCTCGCTGGGGCGGAATGTCCGCATCGGGCCGTATTGCATCATCGGCGCGAACGTCGAGCTCGGCGATGATTGCGTGCTGCACTCGCACGTCGTCCTCGAAGGGCATTCGAAATTCGGCCGCGGCAACGAGTTTTTCCCCTTCGCCGCGATCGGCGGCAAGACCCAGGATTTGAAATACGTGGGCGATCCGACGTATCTGGAAGTCGGCGATCACAACGTGTTCCGGGAAAATTGCACCGTCCACCGCGGCACCCACGAGAGCCTGCCGACGCGGATCGGCTCGAACAACCTGCTGCTCTGCTACTCGCACGTGGCGCATGACTGCCAGCTTGGCGACCACATCATTCTATCCAATTCCGTTGGCATCGCGGGCCACATCGTCATTGAGGATTACGCGATCGTCTCCGGGGTGGCGGCGGTGCACCAGTTCTGCCGGATCGGCAAACACTCGATCATCGGCGGCTGCTCGAAGGTGGTGCAGGACGTGCCACCGTTCATGATCGTGGACGGAAATCCGGCGAGCACCCGCGGAGTCAATCTCATCGGCCTGCAGCGCCGGGGTTTTGCCGAGGACGACATCAAGGCGATCAAGTCCGCCTACAAGAAGCTGTTCCTGAAAAAGGACGGCAACCTGGCCACCTCGCTCAGCTCGCTCAAGGCGACCCATGCCGCGGACACGCCGCAGGTCGCTTATTTGCTCCAATTCATCGAAAGCTCCGAGCGCGGCGTCACCCGTTGAAGTGGAGGTGAGCCGCAATGTCTTTGGCCTCCTTCGCGGCTTCAGCATTGATAGCGGGCGGGGTTTCCAGCAATCGCTCAACATTCGCAGCCTCCTCGGCGCTCGTCGGCCAGTTGGAATCCTCCTCCATCTCGCGCTCCGGCTCAATGGAGGCCGCCTTCATCTCCGCCGCTTGTTTCTTGGATGTTAACTGAATTTTCATCGAAGCACACTGCCACATCATCCGGGGATTTTCAAATCATGAATTGAATCCTCGGCCAGGTCGTGGCTCTCCGCTGGGTTGGCGGTTTGACTTTTTCTTTTCTTCACTTTTGTTCCCTCGCCCGCGCATTCTGTGGCGAGCCCCTTTTCCCCGTCTTTCCAATGCATCCGACTTCGCTCTCGAAATACCGGCCCTTCCCGGCCGTTTCCCTGCCCGACCGCACCTGGCCGGACCAGACGCTGACGCACGCGCCCGAGTGGTGCTCCGTCGATCTCCGTGATGGCAACCAGGCGCTGCCGCAGCCGATGTCGATCGATGAAAAACTCGATTTCTTCGACCTGCTCGTGCGGGTCGGCTTCAAGCAGATCGAGGTCGGCTTCCCGTCGGCCGCGGACACGGAATTCAATTTCCTGCGCCGCCTGATCGATGAAAACCGCATCCCGGAAGACGTCACGATCCAAGTGCTGGTGCAAACCCGCGAGCCGCTGATCCGCCGGACCTTCGAGGCCATCGACGGCGCGAAGCGGGCGATCGTCCACATTTACAACTCGACCTCGCCGCTCCAGCGGCGGGTGACGTTCGGCGACGCGTCGCGCGAGTCGATCAAACAGATCGCCATCGACGGCGCGGAGCTGGTGAAAAAGCTGGTGCCGAGCGTGCCGCGCACGGAGGTGGTTTTGCAATATTCGCCCGAGTCGTTTTCGGACACCGAGCTGGATTTCGCCTTGGAGTGCTGCAACGCGGTGATCGACGTCTGGCAGCCGACGCCGGAGAAAAAAATGATCATCAACCTGCCGGACACCGTCCAGTGGACCACGCCTAACATCCACGCCGACATGATCGAGTGGATGTGCCGGAATTTGGCGAAGCGGGATTCCGTGCTCGTTTCCCTGCACACCCACAACGACCGCGGCACCGGCGTGGCCGCCACCGAGCTCGGCCTGATGGCTGGCGCGGACCGCGTGGAAGGCACGCTTTTCGGCAACGGCGAGCGGACCGGAAATCTCGACATCGTCACCGTCGCGCTGAACTTGAACAGCCACGGCGTGGAGACGGGACTGGATTTCTCCGACCTGCAATCGATCCGCACGGTTTACGAGCGGGTGACGCGGCTGAGCGTGCCAGAGCGCCAGCCGTATGCGGGCGAGCTCGTTTTCACCGCCTTCTCCGGCTCGCACCAGGACGCGATTAAAAAAGGCCTCGACCGCCGCACCCGCGAGCTCGCCGCGGACGCGTCCACCCCGTGGGGCGTGCCGTATCTAACGATCGACCCGCAGGACATCGGCCGCTCGTATGAGGCGATCATCCGGATTAACTCGCAGTCGGGAAAAGGCGGCGTCGCCTATGTGCTCGACCGCGAGCACGGCTTCGATTTGCCGAAGTCGATGCACCCGCAAGTCGGCAAGCGCATTTACGACCTCGCCGACGAATATGGCCGCGAGCTTTCGACCGATGAAATCCGCGAGGCGTTCTTCGAGGAGTTCGTGAACATTTCCACGCCGCTGGATCTCATCGATTACGAGCTCATCCACCAAACCGGCGAGCGCGGCTTGGTCCAGTGCAAGGCGAGCATCCTCATCGACGGCGAGAAGAAGGCCATCGAAGGCTTCGGCAACGGCCCGATCAACGCTTTCGTCCACGCGCTGGAAGGAGCCGGGCTCAAGGATTTCAAAGTCACCGATTACCGCTCGCACGCGGTGCGCGGCGGCTCGGACGCGAGCGCCGCGGCTTACGTCCAAGTCCAGCACGAGGACGGCCGCCTGCTGTGGGGCGCGGGGGTCGATCCGTCGATCGAAATGGCCGGACTCAAGGCGCTGGTCTCCGCCTGGAACCTGCTTCGTTAGGCGGTTATTTCCAGCCGCCGCCGAGGGCGCGGTAGGCTTGGACGACGGCCCTCAGGCGGTTGCTGCGGGAGTCCGCCAAGTCGAGCTCGGCGGTGAAGAGTTCGCGCTCGGCGTCGAGCACTTCCAGATAGCTGGAGGCGCCGCCTTGGAAGCGGTCGAGGGCGATGGTGGCTACGCTTTTCTGCGAGGCGACCAGCTTGGTCCCCTCGGCGATGATCTCGCCGGTTTTCTGGTAGGCGTTCAGCGAGTCGGCTGCTTCCTGGAAGGCGAGCTGGACGGATTTTTGATAGGCGGCGAGCGATTCCTTGGCGCGGGCTTGCGCGACTTTCACGCGGGATTTGCCGGCACCGGCATCGAAGATGGGGCCGGCGAGCTGCGGCCCGATGGAATAGGCGCCGGAGCTCTTTTCCAGCAGATTGCTCAGGTCGCTGCTGATGAAACCGCCTTGGCCGGTGAGCGAGAGACTGGGGAAGCGGAGGGCTTCGGCGACTCCGATCTGGGCGGTGGCGGCTTGGAAATCCTGGTTGGCGGCGGAGACGTCCGGGCGGCGTGCTATCAGCGACGAGGGCAGTCCGCCGCGGATACCGAGGGCGGAATCCAAGCTGTTGAGGCTGCCGCCGCGGGTGATGCCGCCGGGGTATTCGCCGAGCAGCGAGCGGATTTCATTTTCCTTGGCGGCGATGGCCTGCTCGGTGGTCGGGATGGTGA
>JBFZFJ010000006.1:0-6439 GCA_041306405.1 Verrucomicrobiales bacterium
ACGTTGAGAGCGTCGCTGATTTCCACGCGCCAGGCCTTGTCCGACAGATCCGTCCACGAGAGCACGAAATCATTGCCGGCGCGCCACGCAGTTAGATCGAGGCGGGAGCGGGCGTCATCAGTGTGGGTGCCGGCGAGATATTCCCTGAGGTTGGAGAGGCCGTCCAAATCAGCATCCAGCGCCGCGTCGCCAGCAGCGGCGGGATTGAACAGATAGGCGGTTTCCCATGCGTCGGGCATGCCGTCGCTATCCGCATCGGCGGGTCCGAGCGCGCCCGGCGAGATGAGCGCGCGGACTCCGGTTTCCGTCGTCAACCCGATCCGGCCGGTCGTTCCACTCGGGTTTTTCCATTCGGCGGTGCCGGAAATCAACGAGGGATCGGCGGCGACCGCGGTGCTGTCGGTGAACGACGCGAGCGTGACGGGCGAGCCCGGATTGGTCAGGTCGGCGATGAGGAAACGGATCGTCCAGAGATTCGCCCCGGCGTCCGACTGGGTGGCTGAAAACTCGAGTCGCAGCGGCACCGAATCATCCGCCGGGCCATAGCCGCCGAATCCGAACGCGCGGGTGCGGTCCACCGGCACGGCGCTCCAATCGCTGTCCCAGAAACCGTCACCGGGAGGCGCGCTGTGATAAAACGCGCCCGGAGCGCAGCGGAAGCGATGCACCAGTTTCCCGTTGAGGTAACGAATCCCTATCCCGATCTCGCGGCTCTCTCCGCTTTGATCGACCTCCGTGACCGCTTCGCAAAGCATCGTTTCGTCCCCATCGATGGCACCGAGCATCGACTGGTCGTGATTCCAAAGCACCCGGAAATTGTCAACGCGCCAGAGCCACGTGCGGGTGGCCGCGTTCCAGACCGGGACGGGTGGCGGCGTGCTTGCGACCGAGAGCGGATCGGACACATAAGCGCGCTCAACCGCATCGGTGAATCCATCACCGTCGCTGTCGACGAGTGCGGGCGACGACGGGAAGGGGGAAAAATGGATTTCATCGCCATCCGTGAGGCCGTCGCCATCACTATCAGGATCAAGCGGCGAGCAGCCATGGGCGGCTTCCGCCCCGTCGGGGATGCCGTCATGGTCCGTGTCGGGGTCATGGGGATCGGTGTGGGCGGCGATTTCCGCGGCGTTGTTCATGCCGTCGCCATCCGCGTCCACCGTGGCGTCGGCAAGGGCGGGATTCAGATGACGCTCGATTTCGAGGGCGTCCGACATGCCGTCGCCATCCGAATCACTGCCACTGTCGATGATCTGCAGGCCATGGATTGCGACCGCATCATAGTCGATGGGCCGGAGGCTGAGCGACTGGATCGGCCCGGTGAGATTCCGGTAGCGGATAAAATTTCCGGGCGCGATCCCGGCTTGGGTGTTCGCGGTGATTTCCTTCCACCCGGAAAAAGGCGGCGCGGATGCCGCCACGAAATACCGGTCTGTGGCGGGATCGCCACCGCGGCGGAGAAATCCGCGGCTGCCCGGATAGACGTAGCCGACGTAAACGAGAAGATCGTAGGTGGCGTAGGGAATTCCCGTCACGCTGACCGAGACGGGGATGTTGCTCGAAGCGCTGCGCTGGGTGATGACCATTCCGTCGAGCAGGCGCTCGTCACCGGTTCCTTTGTGCAGGCCAACCTCGGAATGATGATACGACCACGAGGCCGCTGCCGAGGTCACCTGCCCGCGATGGTCCTTCAAGGCGCTCGTCGATCCGCTCAAGACCGTTCCATCAGGCATCCACTGTGGCAGGGGCGGCGGCGCGTTCCAGTGCGGCAGGCGGAAAAATCCGGCGGGCTCCCCCGGCCCGAGCGTCGCGGAGTTCTGTCGTTCGCAAACAAACTGCAGGCTGACCGCTCCCGGAAAATCAAACGGAACCGAGGCGGAGTTTGTCGGGTCGCTGCCTTGTTCGAGTTCGATGTTATCCGGGAAAGTATCGCCATCGGTATTCGCGGACAACGGGCTGGAGGAGGTTTCCTGGCCGTCGGCAAGCCCATCGCCATCGGTGTCGGGATTGAGCGGATCGGTCCCGAGCGCGAGCTCGCTGGCATCCGCCAGCCCGTCATTGTCGCTGTCCGGGTCCGTGGGATTAGTGCCTGCCAGAAACTCCGCGAGATTGCCGAGACAGTCCGCGTCGGGGTCGGGCAGGGCGTCCGCCGCGTTAGAATCACTCAGGCCGTAAAGCTCCTCGAACCAAAACGGCATGCCGTCGGCGTCGGCATCCGCGAGGGCGCCGGCATCCGCCTCCAGCCTGATGAAGTCCAAACCGATGTAGCCGCCGGCCCCGCCGCCGGTGCGCTCGATTTGCAGGACATTCGCCCCCGCGACGGCGGCGACCGACGCGGCGGGAACGGTGAACACCAGCGTGCGATTATACGTGATCCCGTTGCACACGCCCACGGGGTGGCCGTTGAAGGTCACCGCGACATCATGTTGGGAGTATCCTGGAAGCGTGCTGCCGATCCACGCCCCGCCCGAATAAAAATCCACGGTGATGCGCAGTCGAGAAGCCGACGACGCCTGGGCCGCCGTCAGCGGAAAATGGATGCGGTTCCGTGGATCGCTCGCGGTCACCGCGCGCTCGACGAACGCGATGTTCTCGTCCGTGCCAACCACGCCGACGGGCGCGGGGTAAGTGCCCGCGAAGTAGTAATCATCGTCTTTCACGCTCGCCGAACCCGGAGAGCTGTTTGGCCCGCTGCTTTCCTGGGAAAACGGCGGGAGTCCGCTATCGTCCGCGCCTAACTGCCATGCGGCCTGATATCCCGCCGCAGCCGCGCAATCCATTAGCAGGACGGCGGCTCCCATGACATGAAAGGCATCGCGGGACATGAAGTTCGGGGGGGACGAATCGGCGGCAATATTCAAATCATCGCTTCCTCAAAATAAAGATAAAATTCGTCAGTCCGATCAGAATCATGACCGCCGACGGCTCGGGAATTGCTTGAATATGATCCATCATGAAAGAGCTCGAAACCGTCGCTTCGCGGTAATCGACAGCCGCCGAGTGGTGGATTCGCAGCTCGCTCACCGCCGCCAAAGTGGCTGCGGCATTGACGCCACCGGCACTTGCGAGCGCGGCGGAACGGATGTCGAACACCTGATGACTCCATCTGGAAAACGCGGTCACGGGCGACGCCGCTGTCGCGAACCACCCTTCCGGCCCGTTGAAAGCCAGACGCATCGAGAGCAGGGCGTGCCCGGATTTCTCAGGTCCGCGGCGATCGAAAAGATACCGACTGCTTTATAATTCCCCCACGGGCTTTCATTTTCAGTGGCGCTGGCAGCGTGAATGATTTGCTCCAGAGAAAATTACCGCTGAGACTGCGCGCCCGTCCCATGAAAATCACCCGCACCCTCGCGACCTGCAAAACACCCGATGGCGCCCAGCTCACTCTCCACGAGCACGACGGCCATCATTTCCTGAAAGTCGCCGGCCTGCAGCTGATGAGCACCACCGCCTCGTCCTCCGAGGAGCAAATGGCGGAACTTTCCTGCGCCCACCTTCCCGCCAAGCCGCGCATCCTCATCGGCGGGCTCGGCTTCGGCTTCACCCTCAAGCGGGTGCTCGCCCTGACCGGCCCGGACGCCGTCGTCGATGTCGCGGAACTCCTGCCCGAAGTCGTCGCCTGGAACCGCGAGTTCCTCAGCGAGGTGAACGGCAAGCTCCTCGATGATCCGCGGGTGAGAATCCATGTCGGCGACGTTTACGACCTCATCGACCGCTGCGGCAACGACCGCTACCACGCCATCCTGCTCGACGTGGACAACGGCCCGGACCCGTTCGTGCAGAAGGGAAACGAGCGGCTTTACGCCCAGAAAGGCATCACCCGCATCAAGAACGCGCTGGAGCCGGAAGGCCGCGTCATCTTCTGGTCCGCGCACCCGGACAAGTCGTTTGCAAAGTCGCTGCAAGGCACTTTCAAGCACGTCGAGTGCATCAGCGCCAAGGCCTATCCGAAAGCGAAACGCTTCACCCACACCCTCTTCGTCGCGGACCGCGAGTGATCACGGCGTGTGCTTGATCAGCCGGAAACGGTCGTGATACGCGCCATCGCTGAATTTCTGGCAGCAGTCATAACAGGCGACCGCCCGCTTGATCGGCTTCACCCGGTGGATCACGGAAAAGCAGTTGGAGCAGATGTAGGCGTGGTTGCGCTTCATCTTGCGGCGCTTGAAGGGCAGGTTGTGAAACGGCTGCTCGCCTGGAATCCCCAAGTCGTTGCAGGCGGCCTGCCACTCCGGCCCGTGCGGATCGATCCGGCGTCGGCCGCAGCGTTCGTAAGCGACGAGGTGCGCGAGCTCGTGTTTCAGCGTGCGCCAGAGCTCCTCCGGCTCGCACTCCTTGAGCTTCGGGTTGAGCTCGATTGACCGGTCCGGCCACCACGCGCGGCCCGCCGTCGTCTGCATCCGCGGGTTCCAGGAAACGCGGACCTTGCGCGCCAGCTCGTTCAGAAGGAGCGATTTGGAAGCCTCCGCGCACCACGCCGTTAGCCCGCTGTCATCCCGCAAGGGCGTCGCTTTCGGAGCCTCCGGGGTCTTCAAAACGCGGAACCACGAGGTCCAGCGGAATTCAAGTTGCGGCGTGCTTCGGCCCATCGGAAAAACGGTTACCAGCATTCCCGGAAAATGGCAACAGGCGCGTCGCGGAAAATAAAAAATTTCCCCAGCGGGAACCGGCCCTCTGGATTGGCCGGCCCTCCCGCACCCTATTTTCTAGCAATTTACCCCGCCCCGCGCTAAACAAGCGCCACACCTCACATGGCGCGGATCAGACAACAAAACGACTTGATTCCGGCGATCCGAGGCTGCGCCTCGTGGCAGGACATCCAGGACAAGTGGCGGAGTTTTCCGGAGAAACAAAAGGGCGACCTCTTCGAGGAACTCGTCAAAGCCTACCTCCAGCTGGACCCGGAATACGCCAGCAAGCTCAAGCACGTCTGGCTGGGCGGTGAAGTCCCGCAAGCCATCGCCCGGAAACTCAGGCTCCCCGCCACCGACCAAGGCATCGACATCGTCGCCGAGACCCACGACGGCGAGTTCTGGGCGGTCCAGTGCAAGTATCGCCAGGACACCGATCACTCGCTGACCTGGCGCGATCTATCCACTTTCACCGGTCTCGCCTTCGGGGTCTGCCGTGGATTTTCCTTCGGCGTCGTCTGCTCCACCACCGAGCGCATCACCCATGTGCTCAAGGACCAGCAACGCATCGGCTTCTGCGCGCTGGATGTCTGGCAGGCGCTCGATGCCGATTTTCTCAAACGCCTGCGGACCCACCTCGCCCACAAGCCAGCACCGCTGAAGCCGCTCAAACCCATGCCGCACCAAAAGGGCGCGGTGAAGGACGGCCACGGGCATTTCGTCATTGGCAGGGCCACGCGCGGCAAACTCATCATGCCCTGCGGCAGCGGCAAGAGCCTCACCGCGTATTGGATCGCCGGGGAACTCGACGCCCGCAGCATCGTCATCGCCGTGCCCAGCCTCGCGCTCATCCGCCAGACGCTCAAAGTCTGGCTGCGCGAAACCCAAGCTAACAAACAGCAAGTCGAGTGGATCTGCGTCTGCAGCGACGAATCCGCCGGCCGCGTCGAGCGCGATGACAGCGCCGTCCTCCGCCAGGACCTCGGCGTGCCCTGCCTCACCGATCCCAAGGAAATCGCCGCTTGGCTGAAACGCAAACACCGCGGACTCACGGTCGTCTTCACCACCTATCAGAGCGGCGAGACGCTCGCCAAGGCCGCGCGCGCCGCGAAGTTCAGCTTCGACCTCGGCATCATGGACGAGGCGCACAAAACCGTCGGCGATGGCGAAAAACTTTTCTCCCACCTGCTGCACGACAAGAACCTGCCGATCCGCCGCCGCCTGTTCATGACCGCCACCGAGCGGCGTTACGCGGGCCAGAGCGACACCGTGCTCAGCATGGATGATCCCGCCACCTACGGCGAAACCTTTCACCTGCTCTCGTTCAAGCGGGCGATGGAATACGACCCGCCCATTCTATCCGATTACAAGATCATCAGCATCGCCGTCTCGCGCGAGGAAGTCGCGGAGCTGATCCGGAAAAACACCTTTGTCCGGCCCGACAAAGGCCCGTGGAACGAGGAAATCGAGGCTGACATGCTCGCGTCCCTCATCGCCCTGCGCAAGGCGATGAAGAAATACCCGATCCAACACGCCGTCTCCTTCCACGGCAGCATCCAGCGCGCGGAACTCTTCAAGACCCACAACGACGCCTTCAGCAAATCCTTCCGCAAATACGGCAAACTCGAAACCTTCCACGTCTCCGGCAAAACGCCCACCGGCACCCGCGCCCGCGTCATCGGCGAGTTCGCCCGCGCCGAGCGCGCCCTCATCACCAACGCCCGCTGCCTCACCGAAGGCGTCGATGTCCCCGGCATCGACTGCGTGCTCTTCGCCGATCCCCGCCGCAGCGCCGTGGACATCGT
>JBFZFJ010000007.1:0-9610 GCA_041306405.1 Verrucomicrobiales bacterium
CTCTTTCCCGCGCCCCACCACACCAGCTTAGTTTAGCCCCTCCGTGGTCGAACTTTCGGGTCCGCCTCAATGCCGCGTTTTCACCCACAGGTCCGACGCGACGTTTCCACTGCGATCCGCCACTATGATTCAATCAGCGATACACTCGGTGATGATTTCTGGGCAAAATTTGAGCAGCCCTGCTTGCAAGTGGAAACTCATCCCGAGCGTTTCCACTTCGATCCCAGTGGTTGGCGACGCGCCAATCTTGAAAAATTTCCCTATCACCTGCTTTTCTACGAAGAACTCGATGGAGCGCGGATCATGACGCTGCGCCATGAACGCCAGAATCCTCGATCTGGGCGGCGGCGAAAATAAAACCTTTTCCCGAAGGATTTGGCCGCGCTCTCAAAACGGCATCTCGCCCGCCAGTTCCCGCGCTTTTTCCGCCACCCGCTCTGCCTCGGCCTGCAATTCCTCAATTTCTTTCTCCAACTCCACCTGCTGCGCGGCGGCGATGGTGTCGATCACGGCGGCGTCTTTCTCGGCGAACAGGAAGACTTCGTAATCCGGGCTGGCGCGGAGGGTGTCGAGGGTTCTCGGCCCGGCGTAGCTTCAGCGAAGACGGCTCGATGAGTTCCAGGATTCTGGCTTGGAGATGCTCGTAGAGGGAGCGGAGTTCCATGAGGGTGTGATCCCCGTCGAGGGAAACGCTGGCCCAGCCTTGTTGGCGGATGAACGCCTGCGGGTCTCTGGCGATGAGCTCCAGCAACTCGATGTCTCCACGGTCGCCTCTTCAATTTCAGCTTTTCAGATTTTCAGCGTTTATCCCTCGGTCTTGCGCTTTTCCGTGTCCTGCTCGTGGAGATCCGGGTGGAACATGCGCACCGGCTTCTTCCAACCATTCACTTAGACTGAGTGAAAACTTCCAAAGTTTGAATTTGCACCACTGATAAAAAAGGGCATGGTCGCAGCATGTTCTTTGCCGAATTGCCCTACTTCAGAAAGGCGGTTGGCAAAGTGCTGACTTCGTCCGAGCTGCTCCGGGTAAAAATTGAATTAACCGGTGACCCGTCCCGTGGCGCTCTCATCCAAGGCTCAGGCGGCATTTGCAAATTACGCGTGGCGGCCCAAGGCAAGGGCAAGAGCGGCGGGGCAAGAATGCTCTACTACCTTGTGGCCGACGATGCGATCATCCTGTGCTACATTTACCGAAAATCTGAAAAAGAAACGCCCACACCTGCTGATTTACGAAGGATCTCAAAAGAACTCAAACGGGACAAACCATGAAAAAGACCGAATTGAAAAATATCGCCCGCCAAGCCACTGCGGTGAGCCGTGGAGAAATCAAGCCCGCACGCGTCACGCGGATCGAGGTATTGCCGGATGGAAATGTCACCGAGATTGAGGTGGATGCGGAGGACTTTCGCAAGATGCGGTCCGCCGCATGGGATCAGAAGACCGAGGCCGCGCGGATACGTCATAGGCTCGGAATGACCCAGCCCGAATTTGCCGCGCTGCTCGGAATCCCGATTGCCACATTGCGAAAGTGGGAAATCGGACCAAGCCAGCCTAGCGGTGCCGCCCGCACCCTCCTGCTACTCGCCGAAAAGCACCCTGACTTGGTCAAGGAGGCTGCCGAACGCTCGGTAGGCGCTGCCTGACCCATCGTTCTGCCAAACTGGCAATACTGCACTTCACCGCCAATTCCCGCGCCGCGTGGCTGTGGCGTCTCGCCGCAGACCGTCTCCGGAGCGTCCTCGGCCCGGCGTAGCTTCAGCGAAGACGGCTCGATGAGTTCCAGGATTCTGGCTTGGAGATGCTCGTAGAGGGAGCGGAGTTCCATGAGGGTGTGATCTAATCGGTATTGGATCAAGAGTCGCAGCCGGTCGCGTTCCTGGTAGTAGGGACGCAGGGCGCCGAACAAACGCGAACGCACCGAGTCCACCTTGGATTTCTCCACCCCGTAATCCAGCTCCAGATCCGCGAGGCGGCTGCGGGCGGCCTCGATGAGCCGTTGGTAATGCTCCAACCCCGGATGCCGGAAAACCACCAGTCCGCCGCCTCTTCAATTTCAGCATCTCAGCATCTCAGCATCTCAGTTTTTCAGCTTTTACCCACCTGAACTCCGCTCGTTCGTGGACTCCGCCAACCACTCCAGCCACGATCTCAGCTCCGCATCCTCTCACGCCTCCTGATTGGTTGATCCGAATGCTGTTAGTCGGGGCTGGCGCCATCGTTGAGAATTGCGTTGATTTTAATAGGTTACATTGTATCCCTTCGTTTGTGACGCTGACTTTCATCGAAACACCCGTCTTCTCCCGCCAGCTTGCCGAGTGCGTTGGCGACGAGGAATTCCGGGCGTTTCAGAATGAACTGCTCAGGAATCCGGAGCAGGGCGACCTTCTCGTCGGATGCCGGGGCCTGCGCAAAGCCCGCATGGCACTGCCGGCCAGAGGGAAAAGCGGAGGTGCGCGCGTCATCTACTTGTATCTTCCAGACGCTCACGTCCTTTACCTTTTCCTGCTCTTCAAAAAATCGGACACCGCCAACCTAAGCAAAGCTCAGCGCAACCCACTCGGCTCCCTCGCCGAACAAATCAAATCCTGCTATGCACAAAAAAAACAAAATCCCTGATTTCAGCTTCGACGAACTCCTCACCAGTATGGGGCAAGGCGCGGATCACGCCGCTGGAAAAATCACCGCACGCACGCATCAACTCACGGCGCGTGCCGAGGCCATTTCCGCCAGTGAAATCGCCGCAATCCGCCAACACATGAACGTCAGCCAAGCCGTCTTCGCCGATCTTCTCAACGTCCCCAAAGCGACCGCTGTCTCATGGGAACGTGGCCTACGCTCGCCATCCGGTGCCGCTGTGCGCCTCTTGCAAATCGCCAAGAACCGCCCCAAAGCTCTTTTGGAAACAGCGGCCCATCCATGATTTTCAGCAAAAAGTGAGATGGCTTCAAAACGGCACCTCACCCGCCAGTTCTCGCGCTTATTGCTAGGAATTTGATTGCTAGGAATTTGCTTTCCCAGTGAAGGCCGTTGAAAGAGCCGGTGACCGGACCGGCCTGCCTGTCGTCTTGTCCGCCGTAGCTTTAGCGAAGGAGGAAGCCTTCTTGGCCTTCGTAGCTTCAGCGAAGTAGGCGGCGTAGACTGGAGGGCGGGGAAAAGGGGGGTGTTCCGCGGATGCCACCGCGACCTTCCCCGCCGCAGCGCGCGCTTCATCGCGCTCTGCCGTGAGCCGCGCGATATTTTCATGAAGCGGAGCAAGCCCGGCTTTGGCCTGTGTTTCCGCGGCTTGCGCCGAATCGCGACCACTGCGCAGCTCCGCGAGTTGCTTTTCTTTCACAACGAGCTTCGCCTGCAATTCGAGCGCCCACCATGCGAGAGCGATGCTGATGCAAAGAAAAGTATATGTAAGGATGCGGTGCATGACGGGAAAAGCGGAGACGGCGACGGGTTTTGTCTATTCGGCAGGCTACGCGATCAAAAAAACGAGGACAGGAAGCAGGCGGAAAAACCACAACTAAATCCATGCAAACGCAGTAACGTCCGTTCCTATTCCTCGCCTGCGCCGACCGCCCCGAGGCGAAACGAATCGCCGATGGGAAGGCTCCGGCTATTTGGCCAAAAGTGCCTCGACTTGGGCTTCAAGGCCGACGCGTGCGTCGGTGGTGACGAGCTTGCCTTCCTTATCCACGAGCCACATGGCAGGAACGCTGCGGATGCCCCATTTCGAGGCGATCTCGTTTTGCCAGCCTTTGCCGTCGAAGTACTGCGGCCATTCCATGTCGTGCTTTTCGATGAAATCCGTCAGCGCCTTCTTGTCCGAATCGAGCGAGATGCCGACGATCTCGAAGCCTTTTGCATGGAGCTTTTTGTAAGTGGCCACGACATTCGGCACTTCGGCGACGCATGGTCCGCACCACGTGGCCCAGAATTCGATGAGCACGACTTTTCCTTTGAGTGTGGCGAGATCGACATTGCCATTGACAGCGTGGAACTTGAGCTCGACCGGGTCTCCGACTTTGGGTGCAACCTTATCAATCTTTGGCGCAGCAATGGAGGTGCTGACCAACATTGCGGAGAGTGAAATGAAGACGAACTGGCGGAATGATTTTGTGTTCATGGGCGCTCAGCATCGAAATTGCTAGGAAGGTGACAAGCATTGATATGGAGCGACGGCGAGTTCGAGCGAGCGGGGCCGGTGCGCCCGACTTATGGCTTCGCGTCCGATGCCGCATCAGCGGGTCGAGCCGACGTAGGTGCCGGGCACGGAGTCGTGCCATCCCCGTCCGTCCTCGGCGAGGAACGAGAATACCTCGAACGGGATAAATCGGGAGAATGTGCGCCCGAGAATCTGGCCGAACGATGGTGGTTCACCGCGTTCATTGACGACCTTGGTTCCTGTAATCAGCTTGCCGAGCGTCCGCCCCGTCATCCCCTCCAAGATGACGTAATACGCATCGTCGTTGGCAGTCCCGACTAACCAGCATTGGCGCGGTCGGCGGACAGTTTGATCGGCGCGTGATGTGAGGGGGGAGGCCCATGGGAAGAGGGGTGGATTGACGATTTTCGATTGATGATTTTGGATTTTTGATTGGGAAGAGAAAGAGAACATCGAACTCCCAACATCGAACATTGAAGGGAAGAGGGATGAAGTTGGAATTATCGGGTTCACATCGAAGGGGTTTCGCATTTCGATATTTCCGGTGATTGCGATGGGTCTACAGCTCCAGTTTGGCGAGCAATTCATCGACGGTGAGTTTGTGGTGAGCGGCCACGGGTTTCAAGACGCCGCCGAGCAGCGTGCCGGTTTTCAGCGGGCGATGATTGGGGATCGTCACATGGTGTGTCCCGCCCAGCGTGGTAGTCAGTCGAATGTGGGAACCGTCCTGTCGCACCGACTCGTAGCCGAGCACCCGCAGGGCGCGGATGAGTTCGGACGCGCCGATATCGCGGGGGATTTTCATACCGCCAAGGCCTCGTCGCGGACGAAGTGGAGGCGGATGATCTTCGGCATCGGGCCGGGCACTCCGTCGCCAAAATGACAGCGCACGGCGTCGCGGGCCATTTCCCGGAGTTCTTCGAGGGTATCGCCCTGGGTGGCGATGGCATGACCGAGGGCGGTGGCGACAAAGCCGCCGTCCAACTCATCTTCCCGCACTTCAAAGATGATTTCGTTCATGAGTGGAAAATAAGGGGTATCCGTTAAGTTGCCAAGGATGGATGTCTGTGAGGCAGGAAGAATTTGAACCGCAAGGCGCTAAGGTTGCAAAGGGTCGCAGAGCCGGGATGATGGGGGTTTGAGGATGGGATGAAGCGAAACGCGGAGTTGCGGAGGGCGCGGAGTGAGACGCGGCGAGGCCGGCGATGATGACGGTGTCGAATTCGAGGCCTTTGGATTGGTGGACGGCGAGGATGGGGATGCTGGCGTCATTTCTTCCAGGCGAGCGAAACCTTGCGTCCTGCCTTGGCACAATCCAGGAGATATAGGTTGATGAGGTTCTGGTAGGGGATGTGAGTCTCCCCGGACATGGACTTGAAGTAGTCGATGATAGCCGGATCCAAGCGGATGGTGACCGCTTTTTTGAGCTGCTTCGCGTAGGGATTCCGTTTGGCCTTTGAAAAGTCGTATTCCGCTTTCATTTCTTTTGTTCCAAGTAGGGTTGCTGTTCCTTTGTTCCGGCCCTTCTGGCCGGTATGATCCTGATGGATGAGCCGGTTTTCCGGAAGCAATGGACCACCACCAAGATGCGTGGCTTGCTGCTTCTTCCCATGATGACGAAACGCTCCTCATTTAGGGATTGTTCCGGATCTGAAATTACAAGCGCACCCTCGTCGTAGAATACCGTTTTTGCCTCCTCGAATGAAACTCCGTGTTTGGCGGCATTGCCCGCCGCTTTTTTAGGATCCCATTCGAAAGAGAGTTCGCTCATTCGCAAGGAGCAATACGGCATATTGCTGGATGATTCAAGGCATGTTTCTCAAAATGTCGGCGATATTTCGGTGCTAGGCGGCTTTTCAGAGGAAAGACTGAATGAATGCTGATTCGATTCGGCGTGGAGATTCCCTCTTGCCGCCACATGTTGTGGAGCCGTGGGAAAGTTGTCAGCTCAGGCCCGCGAGGAAACTGCTCGGCGGCTTCTCGTGGCCCCAGTCGCTGATTCCGTAGGAGCTGAGGATGATGTGGCGCTTGGCACGGGTGAGGGCGACGTAGAAGAGGCGTTTTTCCTCTTCGAGTTTCAGGTCTCGCTTGGCGTAGTAGCTGGGGAACTCGTCTTCGGCGAGGCCGGCGATGATGACGGTGTCGAATTCGAGGCCTTTGGATTGGTGGACGGTGAGGATGGGGGTGCTGGCGTCGTCGGTGGCGAGGAAGTCGAGATTGCGGGCGAGGGCGGCGCGATTGGTGAGTTCATTTCCGTATTCGGAAACATGGGTGTCCTGGACCTCGTCCATCTGGATTGGAAGAGTGAGTCCGGGCTGATGTCGGGGGCCTTGAGACATTCGCGCATCAGGTCGATGCTGTCCTGTTCGTCGTAGATGACGAAGTCCGAGGGGAGGCCGAGGTCGCGGGATTCGAGCCTGAGAATCCAGGCGCAGAGGCTGTGGAAGGTCTGGATGCGGCAGAGTTTTGCGGCGGGTCCGCAGGATTCCAGGACGGCACCGCGCATGTGCTCGGCGGCGCGGTTGGTGAAAGTGACGCCGAGGGTGACCTCCGGCGACATGCCGGTGGCAATGACGGCGGCCAGGCGATCCGCCATGATGCGTGTCTTGCCGGTGCCTGCGGGTGCCAATACGAGCAAGGTGCCGTGAAGGTGATCGAGGACCTGTCGTTGCTCGGGGTTAGGATAGGTCATCGCATTGCAGGAATGCTGATGGGCTGGGGAGCGGGAGACAAGGTGAAAGCTATCTGTTTTGGGGAAGGAGGCAGCGGCCTGTGGAATCGCTGTGAAATCCTTTTCGGTGATTTTCCTGATATGCTAAAAAACCAAACACCCGCCGGATCACGCGGACCCGGCGGGCTTGGGTTGGTTTTCTCAATCACGCCGCCCGCCGCACATCCACCACCGTCATTCCCGGCAGCCAGGCCTTGCACTCGTTACCGGAGCACTCAGGAATTGCCTGTCTTTCCCACCGCCACGGGGGCTTTTCATGACGCACGGTTGCCCGGACATGTGAAACAGGGGGGCTGACATCGCGCACGGGCACTCGTTCCACGCGTAACGGGGGTCCTTACATGGGGAACAGGCAGTGGAAACACGGGCCAATAGCGTCGGGATCGAGTTTTTCGCGCCCGGTCATCGCGCGTCACGGCACCGGACACGGGAACTGAAGCTCCGGCGCCACGCGCTGGGAGTGGCACGCAGATCACTGAGGATCAGAACCTTGGAAGTTGCCAAGCCGTATCGAGGATTCCTCCTTATGGAATAAGGTTTTAATTCAGCGGCATGGCGGTGCCGGGGGCCGATCTCCTGAGGACCGGTGGGGGATCTGAGCGTTCGCGCTTTGGAGAAAATCCTTTCGTCGGTGGCCACGCCGGAATTCCGCTATGACGAAAACCTACCTACCATCCAAGGCGCGCAACCAAATAGGCGGGATCATCGTCTGCCACCTGAACATCAACCATGCTTCCGGCCCGTTCCAACATCCGGCGGCAATCGGGCGACAGATGCCTCACGTTCAGGACTTTACCGATTTTTCGGTAACGCTCGGCCAGCGACCGGATCGCCTCCAAGCCGGAAAGGTCACACACGCGGGCGTCGTGGAAATCCAAGGTCACTTGGTCGGGATCTTTCGCGGGATCGAACTTCTCGGAAAAGTCCCGCACCGAGCCGAAATAGAGCAGCCCTTCGAGTCCGTAAATCCGCCCGCCTTCAGCATCCGCCAGCGTCGTGCGCCGCACGTTCTTCGAACTCTTCCAGGCGAACACGAGAGCGGATAGAACCACTCCGCAGAACACCGCGATCGCCAGGTCCTGCCAGACGGTGATCGCGGTCACCACCACGATCACCAGCACGTCCGAAAACGGAACCTTGCCGATCGTGTTGAAGCTCGACCACTCGAAGGTCGCGATCACCACCACGAACATCACGCCAGTTAGCGCGGCGATGGGGATTTGATCGATCAGCGGCGAGCCGAACACGATGAAAGCCAGCAACGCGCCCGCCGCGATCACCCCGGACATCCGGCCGCGGCCGCCGGAGGTGATGTTGATGAGGCTCTCCCCCACCAGCGCGCAGCCGCCCATGCCCTTGAACAATCCGGCGACGATGTTAGCCGCGCCGAGGGCGATGGCTTCGCGGTTGCCTTTGCCGCGGGTCTCGGTGATTTCATCGATGAGCTGCAGAGTCATCAGCGTTTCTACCAGACCCACCATGGAGAAAATGAACGCGTAGGGCGCGACGAAACGCAAGGTCTCCCAAGTGAGTGGAATACCGGGCCAGTGGGGCAGCGGAAAAGGCCCTTTCACGCTGGAAAGATCGCCCACCGTCTGCGTTTCCAGGCCAAGGGCCACCAGACTCACCACAATGATCGCGGCAAGAGACGACGGGATTTTCTTCGTGAACCTGGGCAACACGTAAATGACCGCCATCGTCAGCGCCACCAATCCCAGCATCGTGTAAAGCGGCAGGCCATGCAGCCAGTCACCCACCGCCGCGCCGTCCCGCTCACGGAACATGCGAAGCTGGGAAATGAAAACCACGATCGCCAGGCCGTTCACGAATCCCATCATCACCGGATGGGGCACCAAACGGATCAGCCGCCCTAACCGGAGCAAGCCCACCCCGACCTGGATCAGGCCCATCAGAATCACCGCCAGAAACAAATACTCAAGTCCGGCGCCGGGACCGCCGCGACGATCCCCTTCCGCCACCAAGGCGATCATCACCACCGCCAGCGACCCGGCCGCCGAGGAGATCATGCCAGGGCGCCCACCGAACGCGGCGGTGATCAAACAGACGAAGAATCCGGCGTAAAGCCCGGCCAGCGGAGGCGCGCCCGCGACAAAGGCGAAGGCAATCGATCCGGGAACCAGCGCGAGAGCCACGGTCAGGCCGGCGAGGGCGTCGTCTTTCCACGTGCCGCGTTTTTTTTGGAAGAATTGGGAGAACATATCCAGCGGGTTACGAAAAAAGCCCGCTTCGGATAGACCGACGCGGGCTTTGAAATTTCCGAAGGATCAACCTCAATGGCGGAAGGTCTTCTTGAAGTGCAGCGCGGCGGCGGATTTCGCGATGACGCCCTGGAGATAGGCGACTTCCTCGGCATCCATGCTGTGCTCCACGCCCTGGAGTTTTTCCTGGGCGCGCTTGATCGCTTCTTCCGCGTTGAGTTCGTCGATCTCGGCTTCTCCCAGCGCCATGTCGGTTAGGACGACGACCTTGGACTGGGAGACTTCAGCGAACCCCGAACCAATGGCGAGTCTTTCAACTTTGCCGTTGTGGAGGTAGCGCAACTCGCCGGGCTTCAGCGCGGTCACAAGACCGGCGTGCTGCGGCAGGATGCCCATTTCTCCGTCCGCTCCCGGGAGATAGACGTTGTCCACGGTGTCCGAGAAGATCTTCTTCTCGGGAGTGACGATATCAAGTTGGAGAGCCATGGCGGTGGTAAATGCTGAAAA
>JBFZFJ010000008.1:0-10030 GCA_041306405.1 Verrucomicrobiales bacterium
TGGACGAAACCGTCGTGAGAGACGGGCTAAAAATCATCGCCGAGGAAGTGCGCCGCCTGAAATAATGTGTCCCGACGGTCTCAGTCGGGAGCGAAGCCTCCGGATCCGGCTGAGACAGCCGGAATGCTTTCCGCATCAGGCCTGATGGGCGTGGAAATCAAGTTCATCGGCGGCGGATTCAATCCACCCGCTCTGGATTTGACGGGCCAGCGGCCGCGTGAAACCGGGTCGAAATCCCCTGCCCCGCCACGATTTCCGCCAGCCGCTCCGGGTGGCGACCGTGGGCGATGTGGGTCTCGATGCCCGCGGCCACGGCGAATTTCACCGCGGCGAGTTTCGACGCCATGCCGCCCATCGAGAAGCGGCCCTTGTCCTCGCGGACGTGGCGGAAAACATTGTCGATGTCGGTCACCTCGGGAATGAGCTCGTTGGTTTCCGGATCGAGCAGACCATCGACGCTGGTGAGTAGGATGATGCGCTTGGCTCCGGCGAGTTTCGCGACGCGGACGGAGAGCATGTCGTTGTCGCCGAATTTCAATTCCTCGACCGCGACCGAGTCGTTCTCGTTGATGATCGGCAAAATGCCCGGCTCGGATAGAAGTCGCTCGAGCGTGTCCGAGACGTAACCCGCGCGCTCCGGCGTGCCGAGGTCGCCCGCGGTGAGCAGCACTTGGGCGATGGTGATTTCGAAGTTTGCAAACAAGCTGCTGTAAGTCTGCATCAGCCTTGCCTGGCCGACCGCGGCGCAGGCCTGGCGGGTGGCGGTGTCCTGCGGATACTCGCTCAGGCCCAGTGCGGAAACGCCCGATCCGACCGCGCCCGACGAGACGAAAAGGCAGCGGTGGCCGGCGTTCACCAGTGCGGCGATGGCCGAAACGAGGTGCACAAGCGCGGCGCGGTCGAGCGTGCCGTCGTTCGCTTTCGTGAGGACACCGGTGCCGGCCTTGACGAGTGTGAGATCGGGAATCATGGGGAAATTTCGCCGTGAGGCGATGCCCGACATAGCCGCATTCATGCGCCCGCGCCAGTGCAAGCTCGCGAAAAATCAGCCCAGATAGCGATGGATTCCGGCCGCGGCCTTGCGACCATCGCGCACGGCATGCACGACCAAGCTCGGACCGCGCACCACATCGCCGCCGGCAAACACCCCCGGAATGTTGGTCCGCTGCTCGGCGTCCACCTTCGTCGCGCCCCAGTCGTTCACCTCGATTTGTGATAGATCGCTCTCCGCCGGGAACGGCACCGGATCGAAACCGTAGGCGATCATCACCAGGTCCGCCGGCAACGTGAATTCCGATCCGGGCACCGCGCGCGGTTTGCGGCGGCCCGAGGCATCCGGCTCGCCCAATTCCATGCGCATGCAATGGACGGCCGTCACCTCCCCGTTGGCGTTGCCTTCGAGCGAGATCGGGTTTGTCAGGAACATGAACCGGGCGCCCTCCTCCAAGGCGTTCGCGTATTCCTTCTTCGAACCGGGCATGTTAGCCAGGTCACGGCGATACGCGCAAACCGTGTCCGCCGCGCCACAGCGAACCGCCGTGCGCAGGCAGTCCATCGCCGAATCCCCGCCGCCCAGCACGACCACGCGCTTGCCTTTCACCTCGACGGGCGGCAGCCCCAGCGCGATGGGCGCGTTCTTCTGCGCGAGAAACGGCAGCCCTTGGATCACGCCCTTCAAGTCCGCGCCCGCCACGTCCAGCGGCTTGGCCTGCAACGCGCCGATCCCAAGATAGACCGCCGAAAAATCCGCCTGGAGCTGCGTCAGCGTGACGTCCTTGCCCACCGTCACGCCCACTTTGAACTCCACGCCCTGCTGGCGCAAAATGTTCACCCGCCGCTCCACCACCTCCTTTTCCAGCTTGAACGCCGGAATGCCGAACAACAGCAGCCCGCCTGGCAACATCTGGCTTTCAAACACCGTCACCGCATATCCAAGTTGCGAGAGCTCGTCCGCACAAGCCATCCCGCCCGGCCCCGAGCCGACCACCGCCACGCGCTTCCCGTTAGGAGGCAGGCAGGCGACGCGGCCCTCGCCATGAGCCAGCGCGTATTCGTTGATGAATTTTTCGATCGCCCCGATGCAGACCGGCTCCTCCGGAGCGTGGATGACGCAGGCCCCCTCGCACAATCGCTCCTGCGGGCAAATGCGCGGGCAGATTTCCGGCATGTTGCTCGTTAGCCGCGAAATCCCGGCCGCCTCCAGATACCGGCCCTCCGCCGCGAGGCCGACCCATTCCGGAATGTGATTGTGCAACGGACACCCCGCGACGCACGCGGGCGCGGCGCACTGGACGCACCGTGCGGCCTGCTCGCGGATCGTCGCCTCATCGAAGAGCGAATAAATCTCGTGGAAATCAGTAATCCGTTCATCCGCAACGCGTTTGGGCTGTTCGGCGCGATCCACTTCGCGCCACGCATACCTTGCCTGGCCCGTGTGGTTGGGGTCGCGGCTTATGGACATGCGTGCCGCATAAGGTTTCCCGCCAGGTTGCGCAATCACTGAAATCGGAGTGGATGTTCATTCGCTCGGGAATTAAGGTCCGCCCGGAATGAACGCCACCACTGATTCAACCGATGCGGCCTTGTTGGGAGTTTTGCAGGAAACCGTGCCGTTTACCGCGCGGCCCTTCGCCGATCTCGGGAAACGCTGCGGTTTGTCAGAGGACGAGGTTCTGATACGGGTGAAAGCGCTCAAGGAAGCAAAAGTCATCCGCCAGATCAGCGCGATTTTCGACACGCGCAGCCTCGGCTACGCCTCCAGTCTGGTGGCCGCGAAGATCGCGCCGGAGAAGCTCGATGCCGCCGTCGCCGTGATCAACTCCCACCCCGGAGTCAGCCACAACTACCTGCGAAACCACGAGTTCAACCTCTGGTACACCATCGCCGTGCCGCCCACCAGCACGCTCGGCCTGGAAAAAACCGTGGACCTCCTCCACCGCCTATCAGGTGCGGAAAGCACCCGCCTGCTGCCCACACTCCGGCTTTTCAAAATCGGCGTGCGCTTCGACGTCGAGGGCGGCGCGAAACCCGGCGACCAATCCGCGCCCGCCTACACCGAGGCGAACCGCCAGGAAGCCGGGTCGCTCACCGCGAAGGAAATCGAATTCGTCCGCGTGATGCAGCGCGACCTTCCGATCACTCCCGAGCCATTCGTCGCGGTGGCGGACGAACTCGGAATTTCCTTCGAAGAAGCCGCGGCGATGCACCAGCGATTTCTAACCACCGGCCGGATGCGCCGCTTCGCCGCCGTGCTCCACCACCGCAAAGCCGGCTTCGGCGCCAACGCCATGGGCGTCTGGGCCGGCCCGCAGGATGATCCCGAAGCGCTCCGCAAACTCGGCGAAACCATGGCCGGCTTCAGCGCCGTGAGCCATTGCTATCAGCGTCCGAGCTATCCGGAGTGGCCCTACAACCTCTTCACCATGGTCCACGGCAAGAGCGAGGAGGAATGCGAGCAAACCCTACAAGCCATCGCCGAAGCCACCGGCATCAGCGACCGCCACGCGCTCTACTCGACCCGGGAATTCAAGAAAGTCCGCGTGAAATATTTCACCGACGAGGAGATGCGGTGGGAGGAAATGAACGCATAATCGTGGCGGCGATCACCGGTCGCCGCTTCATCCCCGCCGCACTCTTGCGCCGGCGTTCAAGCGTGATATTCCTGAATGCTCTTCACCGTGAAATCCTTGTCCTTCAGCGAGCGCATCGCCTTCACGGAGGCTTCGGCGGCGGAGAGGTTGGTTGCGTGGGAAATCTTTTGTGCGATCGCGGTGGAGCGGATCTGGACTTCGTCGGCGCGGGCTTCGTGGCCGGACGGGGTGTTGATGACGAAGTGGATCTCGCGGTTCTTCATCATGTCGATGACGTTCGGGCGGGCCTGCTCCGCGAGCTTGAAAAGGCGGGTGCTCGGGATGCCTTCGGCGATGAGGCGGGCGTGGGTGCCGCCGGTGCTGAAGATTTTGAAACCTAACTCCACGAGGTCGCGGGCGACTTGCACGGCGCGGTTCTTGTCGAGATCGGCGACGGAAAGGAAGACGTTGCCCTCGGTGGGCAGCGGGTTGAAGGCGCTGATCTGCGACTTCGCGTAGGCCATGCCCCAGTCGGCGTCGATGCCCATGACCTCGCCGGTGGACTTCATTTCCGGGCCGAGCACGATGTCGATGCCGGGGAAACGGTTCCACGGGAAGACGGCTTCCTTCACCGAGAAATGCGGCGGAACGATGGTCTGGGTGTAGCCGAGATCTGCTAGTTTCTCGCCGACCATGACTTTCGCCGCCAGCTTGGCGAGGGAAACGCCGGTGGCCTTGCTCACAAACGGCACGGTCCGGGAGGCGCGCGGATTGACCTCGATGACGTAGAGTTGCTCGTCCTTCACGGCGAACTGGATGTTCATCAGGCCGCGGACCTTGAGCTCGCGGGCGAGCTCGATGGCGGCGCGGGTGATTTCCGCCTTGATCGATTCTGATAGCGAGAACGACGGGATCACGCAGGCGGAGTCGCCGGAGTGGATGCCGGCCTGCTCGATGTGCTCCATGATCGCGCCGACCACGGAGGTTTCTCCATCGGAAATGCAGTCGACGTCCACTTCGGTGGCGTTGTCGAGGAAACGGTCGACGAGCACGGGGCGCTCGGGCGAGGCGATGACGGCTTCGCGCATGTAGCGGGTGAGCTCCGTGTCGCAGTAAACGATCATCATCCCGCGACCGCCGAGCACGAAGGACGGGCGGACGAGCACCGGGTAGCCGATGCGGTTGGCGATGACGATGGCTTCAGCCTCGTTAGTGGCGGTGCCGGCTTCGGCTTGCTTGAGGTTGAGCTTGTCGAGCAGGGCGGAGAAGAACTTCCGGTCTTCCGCCTGTTCGATGGATTTCGGCGAGGTGCCGATGATCGGGACGCCGTGGCGCTCGAGGTCGGCGGCAAGGTTGAGCGGGGTTTGGCCGCCGAACTGGACGATGACGCCGAAGGGTTTTTCCTGGTCGCAGATGTTGAGCACGTCCTCTAACGTGAGCGGCTCGAAGAAGAGCTTGTCCGAGGTGTCGTAGTCGGTCGAGACGGTCTCGGGGTTCGAGTTGACCATGATGGTCTCGTAGCCGAGCTCCTTGAGAGCGAAGGCGGCGTGGACGCAGCAGTAGTCGAACTCGATGCCCTGGCCGATCCGGTTAGGACCGCCGCCGAGGATGATGATTTTCTTTTTGTCCGACTGGCGGGCTTCGTTCTCGTCGCCGTAGGAGGAGTAGAAATACGGCGTGTAAGCCTCGAACTCGGCGGCGCAGGTATCGACGAGGCGGTAGCCGGGGACGATGCCTTTCGCTTTGCGCTCGGCGCGGACCTCGTCTTCGGTGGTGCCCTTGGCCATGGCGATCTGGCGGTCGGAGAAACCGAGTTTTTTCGCGCGCTTCAGGTCGAGTTCGGCGAGCTGCATGCCTTCCTCGGCGATCTGTTGGAGGTGGCGGAGGAACCACGGGTCGATGGCGGTGGCGTCGAAGATTTCCTCCAGCGTCCAGCCGTTGACGAAGGCGGTTTGCAGCCAGAAAATGCGCTCGGCATTGGGGATCTGCAGTTTGCGGGCGATTTCGTCGCGGGTCGGGTTTTGCGGGTCCTTCTTGTCGAAGCCGAAGCCCCAACGGCCGGTCTCGAGCGAGCGCAGGCATTTCTGCATGGACTCCTTGAACGTGCGGCCGATCGACATCGCCTCGCCGACGGATTTCATCGAGGTGGTGAGAACCGGGTTCGCGGTCGGGAATTTCTCGAAGGTGAACCGCGGGATTTTGGTGACCACGTAGTCGATGGTCGGCTCGAACGAGGCGGGCGTGACGCGGGTGATGTCGTTGGGCAGTTCGTCGAGCGTGTAGCCGACGGCGAGTTTGGCGGCGATCTTGGCGATCGGGAAACCGGTGGCTTTCGAGGCGAGCGCGGAGCTGCGGGAAACCCGCGGGTTCATCTCGATGACGATCATCCGGCCGGTTTTCGGGCAGGTGGCGAACTGGATGTTCGAGCCGCCGGTCTCCACGCCGATCTCGCGGATGACGGCGAACGACGCGTCGCGCATGATCTGGTATTCGCGGTCGGTGAGCGTCTGGATCGGCGCGACGGTGATGGAATCGCCGGTGTGGACGCCGCAGGGGTCGAGGTTTTCGATGGAGCAAATGACCACGCAGTTGTCGGCGCAGTCACGCATGACTTCCATTTCGAACTCTTTCCAGCCGAGCAGGGATTCGTCGATGAGGACTTCGGAAACCGGCGAAAGATCGAGCCCGCGGTGGATGATTTCCTCAAACTCCTCGCGGTTGTAGGCGATGCCGCCGCCCTGGCCACCAAGCGTGAAGGCCGGGCGGATGATGAGCGGAAAGGTGCCGATTTCCTCGGCCACCTTCTTCGCTTCTTCCATCGTGTGGGCGATGCCGGAGCGCGGCATGTCGAGGCCGATCCGGATCATCGCCTCTTTGAAAAGCTGGCGGTCCTCGCCCATGTCGATGGCCTCGGCCTTGGCTCCGATCATGCGGACGCCGTGTTTGTCGAGCGTGCCGGACTTGAAGAGCGACATCGAGGTGTTGAGCGCCGTCTGGCCGCCAAGCGTCGGGAGCAGGGCGTCGGGCTTCTCACGGATGATGATTTTTTCCACCACCTCCGGCGTGATCGGTTCGATGTAAGTGCGGTGCGCGAATTCCGGATCGGTCATGATCGTCGCCGGGTTCGAGTTCACGAGGATGACTTCGTAGCCTTCTTCCTTCAGCGCCTTGCACGCCTGGACGCCGGAATAGTCGAATTCACAGCCTTGGCCGATGACGATGGGGCCGGAGCCGATGACGAGAATTTTCCGGATCGAGGTGTCTTTGGGCATGGTCGTGGGAAGGTGGGGAAATAACCGCCGGGCGGCTAAATTTCGAGGTGTGTGGCAGGGATCATCCGGCTTGTAAAGAGCGGGATGCGCGGAAGATGGAGGATCCCGGTCTCAGGTCAAATCCCCATGGGCCCCGGCGGCAAAACAAGACCGGGAGGCGATTCCTAACCTCCGACCGGCTTCATTCCAGGGACCGCGGGCCGCCAATCCTTGGTCATCCGCTTGAGGCCGCGGAGGATTTCGTCCACTTTCTGCTCCACTTGGGCTTGGCTCCAAAGGCCTTGGAATTCGAACACCTTTTCCTTGCCGGAGATGATGATCACATGCGGCGGCTTGGTCACTCCATGGGCTTTCGCGATCTCGGGATGAGCCTTGAAATCAACCCGGCTGATGATCACCAGCTTGCCGTATTTCTTCTGCACCTTGTTCAAAATATCGGCGAGCTGCTCGCTGGCCGGATCGCCGGGCAGATGGTGATGGATGATGGCGAGACGCCGGATCTTACCTAGCATTGGCATCCGGCGCGTCCCAGGCACCGCAGCTCCCGTCATCCCGCCCTATCCAGTGCGGGTCAGCTGCTCGCGCCTCTTTCAGATGAAATAGCTCTGCAGCGGAAATGCCCCGGCTGCGATTGATCCTTGGCATTCCCCGGTTCTGAAACAATCCTCGGCTTTCGAAACCTTTGACCCTCATGAAAACACTCACCCGAATCGCCCCCATCGCCGCCCTCGTTTGCAGTGCCGCCAGCTTCGCCGCGGAAGCTCCCGTCATGCGCCCTCTCTTCAACGGCAAGGACCTGAGCGGCTGGATCGGCGGCGGATACATCGTCGAGGACGGCGCAATCGTCTGCACTCCCGCGGGGAAAAACCTGATGACCGAGCAGACGTTTTCCAACTACGTCCTCGACTTCGATTTCAAGCTGCCACCCGGCGGCAACAACGGACTCGGCATTCACTATCCGGGAACCGGCGACGGCGCCTACACCGGGATGGAACTCCAGATCCTCGACAACACCGCCGAGAAATACAAGGACCTCAAGGAATACCAGTTCCACGGCTCGCTCTACACGCTGGCCCCGGCGAAAAAAACCGGACTCAAGCCCGTGGGCGAATGGAACCACGAGCGGGTAAGCGTGTTAGGCCCGGCCGTGACCGTCGAGCTCAACGGCGAAACCATCCTCAGCGTGAATCTCGACGAGCTGGCGGCCAGCCACCCGGATCACCAGGGCGTGAAGCGCCGCGCGGGCCACATCGCCTGGCTCGGCCATGGCGACCGCGTCGCGTTCCGCAACATCGAGATCGCAGAAGTCCCGCCAGCCGCTAACACCGAAGGCGTGATGGCCGCCGGGTTCACCCGGCTTTTCAACGGCAAGAACCTCGACGGCTGGAAGCACGGCAACAGCCCGGAATGGACCGTCGTCAACGGCATTCTCAAGCACAGCGGCCGCCGCGGCGAGCCCGCGGATCTCTGGACCGAAAAGGAATACGGCGACTGCACCCTCGTCTTCGATTGGCGCTGGAGCGGCCGCGGGCCGATGAAATCCCAGCCCACCGTGATGCCAGACGGTTCACATAACGGAAAGAGCGAGATCGAGGAGTTAGACAGCGGCATCTACCTACGCGGCAGCACCAAGAGCCAGGTGAATTTGTGGAACTGGACCGTCGGCTCCGGCGAGGTTTACGGCTACCGCACCGATCCAAAGATGTCCGCCGAGGTCAAAGCCGGCGTGACTCCCAAAACCAAAGCGGACCGCCCGCTCGGCGAGTGGAACCGCACGATGATCACTCTCAAGGGCGACCGCCTCAGCGTCTCGCTCAACGGCCGCGTGGTCATCGACAACGCGCAACTCCCTGGCATCCCGGCCAAGGGCCCGATCGGACTCCAGCACCACGGCTCCGCGATTGATTTCGCGAACCTTTGGATCAAGGAGCAGTGAATTGACTGCGTCGCCATGCGCTACCGAGAAGCTATCGACTGGTTGTTTGCCACCCAGATGTTTGGATTCAAGCTGGGGCTCGAAGGGCCGCGCCAGTTGCTCAAGGAGTTCCTCGCCTATCCGGCGCACGGGGTGAAAGTCATCCACGTTGCCGGGACCAACGGCAAGGGCAGCACCTGCGCGATGATCGACAGTATCGCCCGCGCCTGCGGTCGGCGCTGCGGGCTTTTCACCTCGCCGCACCTCATCGACTACCGCGAGCGGATCAAGGTGAACGGCGAGGAAATCCCGGAAGACGCCTGCGCCGCGATGCTCACCGAGCTTCGCGCCTTGTGCGAGCGGATGGAAACGCATCCGACGTTTTTTGAAATCACGCTGGCCTTGGCGATGCGTTGGTTCCGGCTCCGCGAGTGCGAGATCATCGTGCTCGAAACCGGCATGGGCGGACGGCTCGACGCGACCACCGCGGTGCCGGCGGATGTCTGCGTGATCACCCCGGTCGGCATGGATCACATGCAGCATCTGGGAAATTCCATCGAGGAAATCGCCGCGGAAAAGGCCGGGATTTTCGTGAGCGGGAAACCGGCGATTTCCGCCCCCCAGGCTGCCGCCGTGCGCCGGGTGCTGGAGGAGGAGGCGAATGAAAAGCGCTCCCCGCTGGAGTTCGTGGAGGAACCGCTGCTAGGCTATCCGATGGCGCTGGCGGGCGAGCACCAGGCATGGAACGCCGCGCTCGCGGTGGCCGCGCTGCATCGCCTGGGCATCCCTCTCAGCTCCGACAGCGTCGGCTACGGCCTCCGCCACGTCAGCTGGCCGGGGCGCTTTGAAATCATCCGGCCCGGCGTCGTCCTGGACGGCGCGCACAACCCGCACTCTGCGGAAGTTCTCGCAGAAACCTGGCGGCGCGGCTTTCCCGGCAAGCAAGCCGCACTCGTCTTCAGCGCCGTGGGCGGCAAGGACATCGCCGGCATTCTGGAAATCCTCGCCCCGCTCGCCTCGCGGATTTTCCTCTGCCCCGTCGATACGCCGAGGGCGGTTTCCCCCGAACAAATCGCGGGCGATCTGCCAGCGGGCGCGCCGCCTCACGAGACGTTCGGGAGTTTTGAAGACGCCTTCGCCGCAGCGAGCTCGCACGGCGAAACCGTCCTCGTGGCGGGCTCGCTCTTTCTCGTCGGCGAGGCGCGGGCCTTCCTAACTTCCGGGAAGTTCCAGCCGAGCTCGCAGTGATTTCATGACCGCCGGCCTCACTCCAC
>JBFZFJ010000009.1:0-2616 GCA_041306405.1 Verrucomicrobiales bacterium
CCGGCGTGGATGTGCCGGGCGAGGCGCTTTCCAACGTCGTTGTCACCCGCCTGCCCTTCGCGGTTCCGGACCATCCGCTCACGGCATCTCGGTTAGAAGCGATTCAGGCCGCGGGAGGCAATCCTTTCATGGATTACTCGGTGCCGGAAGCGATTTTAAAAATGCGCCAGGGCGTTGGCCGCCTGATCCGCACCGAGCGCGACCACGGCTTGGTCTGCATCCTCGACAACCGCATCCTCACCAAACGTTACGGCAAAGCCTTCCTCAAAGCTCTGCCCGATGCGCCCGTGGAACAGATCGGATGATCGAGCGAAAACTGTAGCGGCGGGGCGTCGCCACCGCTACACCCTCGTCCGCCCGCACCCCATCAGCCCGCCTGCGGCGGACAAGTCGGCGGACCGAGCCGGTCCGCCCTAGTGCGAGCGCACATACATGAAATCAACCAGTGAAAGTCTGAGTCATCCCGAGACGAGCAACGGGAGAGCAACCGAAGGCAACTGCGTCGTCGCGAGACGGGGTGGAGAGCAGCCGGAGGCGGACCTGCGGTCCCAAACGAGAGTGAACCCGATTCGGTTTACAACAGCGGCGAGCCTTCTAGGGAATGGCGAAGCCTGTCGCATGAGCGGCAACCGTTTCCCCTTACATCCCTCGTCCACGAGGGAGAAATGGGCTGTTGTGGATGGTTGGGGTGAGAACGCAGGGAAGGTATCATGTGGAAGCGTTGAGATCTGTCCGGGCAGGAATCCGCGCGAGCGGGACCGGGCAGAAGTCAGAGCCGCCATAGTAGCGATGAAGCGGGGTAATGCCCGCGGAGCAAAGGGCGGCAGGAAGGTGGAAAGGCCGAGGCCATGAACCGCGAAGAACCATCCGTGTCAGTTCCCACAAGGGATAAACAAGCGGAAGAGGACCTGTGGCAGCGCCACAAGGCCGAACGCGGAGTGTGGTCGGAGCCGATGCTGGTGGCCCTCGAAAGAGGGTTAAAAGGAAACAAGTGGTTCAGCCTGATCGACAAGGTTTGGTCGGCCCGGACTCTTGAACTGGCTTGGGAAAAGGTGAAGTCCAACGCAGGGGCCTGCGGCGTGGATGGCATCACGATAGATCGCTTCGCAAAAGACAGCCAAAGTCGGTTGCTCGCCGTGAATGAGCAATTGAAGCGGGGGATCTATCAGCCCAAGCCGGTCAAACGGGTGTGGATTGAAAAACCGGGCAGCGCGGAAAAGCGGCCGTTGGGAATCCCGACGGTCACCGACCGCGTGGTGCAGGCAGCGGTGAGAATGGTCATAGAGCCCATTTTCGAAAACCGTTTCGCCAAACACAGCTACGGGTTCCGCCCCGGGTGCGGTTGCAAGGATGCGTTGCGGTGTGTGGAAGAACTGCTTCGTGCAGGGAACACGCACGTCGTGGACGTGGACATCAAGGGTTACTTCGACGCGATTCCCCATGACCGGCTCATGGCACTGGTGCGCGAGCACGTTGCCGACGGGCGGGTTCTGGGGCTCATCGAGGGGTTCTTGAAACAAGGAGTGATTGAAGGACAAGACTGGCAGGAAGCGAAAGGGGAAGGCACGCCGCAAGGAGGCGTGATAAGCCCGCTGTTGGCCAACATTTACCTCGATCCGTTGGACTGGCTGATGGCCGGACTCGGTTTTGAAATGGTGCGGTATGCCGACGACATGGTCGTCTTGTGCCGCAGTCAGGAAGAGGCCGGGAAGGCGCTGGAAAAGTTAGGGGAATGGATGGCGGAAGCGGGGCTGACCTTGCATCCGGACAAAACCCGCACGGTGGACATGGACATGGCCGACAGTCATTTCGACTTCCTCGGCTATCGGTTTAAACGAAGCCGGCGGGGGCGTCTGATCAGGTTGGTCCGGCCCAAAAGCCTGCGCAAACTGCGCGAATCCATCAAACCCCGGAGCCGCCGGAACAACGGCAAGAGCATGGAAGCCATCGTGGCGGACATCAACCGGACACTGAAAGGCTGGTTCGCCTACTTCAAACACGTTCACCCCAGCGAACTAGATGAGATCGATCAATGGTTGCGGATGCGTCTGCGCTCCATCCTGCGAAAGCGGCGGGGCGGTAGAGGCCGTGGTCGTGGTCAGGATCATCATCGTTGGCCAAACCGCTACTTTACCGGACTGGGGCTCTTTTGCCTGCTGGATGCCAAAGTCACGGAAACCACCAGTCTCCGACAAGGAGCAAACCACTGACCGGAGAGCCGTGTGCGGGAGATCCGCACGCACGGTTCGGAGGGGGGAGCGGGGCAACTCAATGTCCCGTTCCTACCTCTATCCTCCTCCGCCGAAATTTTTATTGCCAAGCTGTACTAATTGTACTAGTACAGTTCACATCAACCACCCGCCGATGGATTCCTTGCCGTTTCAGATTGAGATTTTGCCTGGAAGTCCTGCCTATGAGCAGGTGATCCAGGCGGTGCATCGTGCGGTGGCGAAAGGGATTTTGGTGGAAGGCGATGCATTTCCGTCGGTGCGGTTGTTAGGGAGAGTGGCCAAGATCAATCCGAACACGGCGCACAAGGTGGTGCAGGCATTGGTGGGGGACGGGACGCTTGAAGTCATATCGGGTCGCGGCACGCGGATTGCGCCGCCATTGAAA
>JBFZFJ010000010.1:0-2533 GCA_041306405.1 Verrucomicrobiales bacterium
CTGCTGCTCCTTCATGGGCAGGTGACGGTGTTCCATCCCCCATTCCTTGATCGCTTGCAGCGTCCGTCGGAACCGCCCCTTGGCGGTTTTCTTCATCACCACCTGATTGCCCTTCTGTGACATCCCCCAGTAATGGGTGAAGCCAAGGAAGTCGAAGGTCTCCGGTTTGTCGCCGGTTCCTCCAGCCCGCGATGGCCGCCCGAAGCGCACCAGCCGCGTTTTCTCAGTATTGATCTTCAGCCCGTAACGAGCAAACCGCTTCGCGATCACCCGCTGGACTTTATGAACATCCTCCAGTCGCTCGAAACCCATGACAAAGTCATCGGCATATCGCACCACTGAAGGATCTTGTCCTCCGTGGTCGGTATTCCGATCGGCCGCAGCAGGAAGCCTCATCAGTTCGGCGGAAGGCATGCAAAAACTCCCGCCCGCCGATGCCGAGATCGCCGCCAAGGCGTTACAGGATGTGATCGAATACATCGAGGTCACGCGCCTTCGTGGCGGGCCGCAAGCTCACATGGACAAGGAAGACAATTACGTGGGGTGGAAAGCCCTGCAAGCCCGCGCTGGCAAGGCCCTGCTCAAAATCCATAAACCCGGCGCCGCCCCCATCCCCGGCATCGGCTAGATTTTCAGGAAAATCTTGCGGCGCTGCATCCACCAGAGCATGAGCCACATCACGAGCAGGACCGCGGTGCCCTCGAGCAAGGGGCGGTAGGGCGGACCCAGCGCCAGAAACAGCTTGTTGCCAAGGTGCGTGACGAGGTTCTTGTGGATGAAACCCTCGAACAGGTGGGCGATCAAATAAGCCGCGATGGAGTTCATGCCGACCACGATCATCGGAAACGCCCAGCGCCGTTTTCCCCGGGCATCCATGACGAAGTAGAAAAGGCCGAGCAGCAGGAAGCACCAACCACCACTGTAGAGCACCCACGAGGGTGTCCAGATGGGCTTGACGACCGGGCACACGCCGAGCCAGCCCAACAGCGTCCCCGCGACGATTCCCGCGGTGCCGGCCATCGCAAACCAGCGGATCTTCGCGACTGCCGGAATGTCACGCCGCAATACGCCTCCTGCGATCAGTCCGAGGATCATCGTGCCGAGCGTCGGGATGAAGTTGAGGGTCGCGTAGCCGCCATGATTGAACAGAAAGGGCTTTTCGCGGAAGAAAAGGTTGAGCCACCATGTGTCGAAGGCCCACGCCAGATTGCTGTTCTTCTGCCAGTGCGCGGCGAAACCCGTCAGGCCGTGGGTCGCAAGCCAGTCTCCCGTCGCCCCCACCTTTGCGTAGTCGAAGTCCGGCCCGGGCAACGGCCACGCCGCGAACGCCGCCCAATAACCGACGATGACGGCGGTGAACGCGATCCACTGTGCCCGCACCGAGCACCAGCCGAGCGCATAGAGAAACCCGTAGCCAAGCCCGATCTGCGCGAGCGTGTCCTCGAACGTCCAGTGGGTGACATTGCGCGCCGTCGAACGCAGAAACACCCCGAGTAGGATGAGCAGCAGCGCGCGCCACAGCGCGTGGAGCGTGAGCCGGCCGCGCGACTCGCCCCGCGCCATGCGGTTCGCGATCGAGAACGGTAGCGCCACCCCCACCAGGAAGGAAAACGACGGCTGGATGAGATCGTGCAACGAACAGCCGATCCACTGGGCATGCGCCTGGTGCCACGCGAGGAACTGCCACACGCCGCTCCCGGGCAGCGCGCTTGCGACGGAGCGCAGCTTCAACACCTCGGCCATCATCAGGAGCATCACAAAGCCCCGGTAGGCATCGACCGAGGTGAGCCGCGCCGGGGCGGGCGAAGTCGCAGGATTGGGGTTCATGCGAGTTGGAGTTGCGCGGATCACGGATTGTGTTTCGGGGTGGTCATCTGCCGGGATTTGGGTTTTGCGGGGAAAGGAAATCATGAGGCCAGCGCTGAGGCTCCAGACTGTCGCGGCGATGGCGGATGAATGCAGTCCTGCTCTGGCATCGTCGCACAAGCTTTATCTCAAGCTTTATCTCCTTGATCAACCAGGCTGCTAGGAGTTTGCTTTCTGCGGGAGGCCCCTGAAAGAGCCATTGGGACGGACTGGCCTGCCTGTCGTCTTGTCCGCCGTCTTGTCCTCCATAGCCTCCGGCGACGGTGGAAGCTTTAGCGAAGGAGGAAGCCTTCTTGGCCTTCGTAGCCTCGGCGACGGAGGTGGCGTAGACTGGAGGGCGGGGAAATGGGGGTTGTCTCAAGAAGAGAAGAACGGACTGCGACCGCAGGTTCGGATTGAATAGCGGGGGGCGGTCGAAGGGGAAGATTTCCTTGTATTCTGGAAAAAAAATAAAAGAGGCTGTTTAGAATGCTGAATCGTCTCGGTTTAGTGGGGTAAGTAGCAGCTGGAACGAACCAACCGGTCGTGGCTGCCATGGCCACGATGGATCACTTTCTTTACAAACACCGAAATCGAAACACACAATGACAAACGAATCTGAAGACATCCAGGCCGTCGAGAGACTCGGCGAAGCGAGAGACAAGATCGTCACCGAGCTGCGCAAGAC
>JBFZFJ010000011.1:0-5776 GCA_041306405.1 Verrucomicrobiales bacterium
AAGCTCTGGGTTCTCGATCATTCACCAAAGTTAACCTGGCCCCCGATTCTCGGCCATTTCACGTTGAAATCTGTCTAGTTTTGCTCCGGCGAAAAATCCAGTTTTGAACCAGCGCCGACACGTTACCAATCGGATCTTGCCGGGATGCATTCCAATCCGTAGCGATATCATCCGACGTTGATGAAATCCTTTCTGGCAATTCTCATGACCACACCTTTCTGACGAGCTCATGCCTTGCCGAAGAGCTGTTCAAAAAGGCCGCCGACCCCGCACCGGGCGACCCGCAATGGCCGGACCAGCTCGGCCAGTTATACTCGCGTCAGTCCCAAAAGGACGCCGCCGCCAAGGCACTCGCAGCCTGTGAAAAGGGCCAGGCTGCGGAACATGAGGACATCTTCAAGTTCTACCGGTTGGACAAGCTGGCGAAGGCGGCGTTTAAAGCCGAAGAAATCGAAAAGACCTCTCGGTATGCCAATGAATCGCTGACCGCCGCCGTGCGTTTTCCAAAAGACTGGAACCACGGAAACGCCATCCATCACGGCAACAACGTGCTGGGCCGGATCGCCTTGAAACAAGGTGATCTCAAGCTGGCTGCCGAATTGCTTTTGAAAGCAGGCAAGACTCCGGGTTCCCCCAGCTCAACTCATTCGGTCCCAACATGAGTCTCGCCAAGGAATTGTTGGAAAACGGCCAGCGGGAGCCGGTGCTGCAGTATTTCGAGCTTTGCCGGAAGTTTTGGAAATCGGGCGGGAGCGCCTGGACCAGTGGACGAAGGAAGTGAACGCCGGCCTGCCTCCTGATTTCGGCGGGAATCTGGCTTACTGAGTGGTTTCACGCCCTCGCGGATCCACGCTATGCGATTCCTACCTGCAGACGAATGGGGCGGATATTTGCCAAGTCACCGGCACAGGGGACTCCCCGTTTCTACTTGCGCGGGGCAGGGGGCGGGGTTATCGCCGCTGGCATGAACTACCGCGCCGCCTGCCTGCTTGCCAGCGTTGTGATCTTTTCCTCCTGCCAGGAGAAAAAGGAAATCACCGTCACGGAAACCCGTGCGGCGTCCACCCGCGACATTGCGCCCAAGCTTTTCGCCTCCAGCGACGAGCGTTTCCGCGACGCCAAGCCGAGCCCGGTCAAGGGCGAGACTCCGCAAGGCTGGCTGGCGCTGCCCGCGTCGCAGTTCCGCCTGCTCAACTACCGCTTCGGCGAGAGCGGGATGGGCGAGGTCTGGGTTTCCCTCGCTTCCGGCTCGGTGCTCGACAACGTCAACCGCTGGTTCAAGCAGTTCGACGCGGACCCGGTCGATGCCGCCGGGTTGGCGAAACTTCCCGCCGCCACCATCGCCGGTTCTGCGGGCGTTTTGATCACCGCGGAAGGCGATTACGCGGGCGGCATGGGCGCGCCGCCGAAACCCGGATTCGCCCTCGCTGGCGTGGTCGCATCGGTCAACGGCCAGATCCTCACCGTGAAGATGGTGGGCCCCAAGGCCGAGGTCGAAGCCGCCAGGCCGGTGCTCGAAAGTTTCGCCAAGAGCTTGAAGATGGCTGAATGATTGCCCGTTGAAATTTCGTATTGCGACCCCGCTTATTTGATCATGGAAATCTCCGACACGCCGCCGACCCGCAAAGCCCCCCGCTCCATTCCGGGGAAAATCTTCGACGTGCTCTCCGGGTTCGGCCTCGCCACCATCACGATGCTGCTGCTCGGCCTGCTGACCTGGTTCGCGACGCTGGAGCAGATCGACAACGGCCTCTATCCGACACTGACCAAGTATTTCGACTGGAAGTCGATTTTCCTGCTCCCCGAGCTCAACGGCAAGATGGTCCCGCTGCCTCTGCCCGGCGGCTACTGGGTCTGCGCGGTGCTGTTACTGAATTTGATCCTCGGCGGTATCGTCCGGATTCGCAAGGGCTGGCGGCACTACGGAAATCTCATCGCCCACTTCGGCATCATTTTCATGCTCGCGGGCGGCGGCGTGGCCCACCATTTCTCCGAGCGCGGCAACATGGCCGTCCGCGAAGGTGAGTCGTCCAACGCGGCGGAGGATTACTTTGAATACGTCGTCGAGGTCGCCGAGATCAAGGACGGCAAGGCCGGCCAAATCCACGTCATCCGCGGCAAGGAAATCGACGATCTCCAGGACGCGAAGCTGCGCACCTTCCGCCTGCCCGAACTACCCTTCGACCTCCAGCTCACCGGCTATCTGAACAACGCGGTGCCCGTCTCCGCCAACGAGCGCGCGCCCGACCGCCAGCAGCTCATCGCCGACGGTTATTTCCTGATGGAGAAGCCCAAGCTCGCGAAAGCCGAGGAGGCCGAGCGGTTCACCGCCGCCTGCTACGCGCGCATCCTCAACCGCGACGGCGGCAAGTCCGAGCCGTTCATCCTCGCCGGTGCCAGCTTCCATCCTTTTTCCTACCGCTATCAGGACCGCGTCTTCACCGTGGACATGCGCAAGCGGCTGTGGGTGATGCCGTTCACGCTCAAGCTCGACAAGTTCACCGCCGCCTTCCACCCCGGCACCATGCGGCCCGCCAAGTTCGTCAGCAACGTCACCCGCATCGAGAACGGCGGCGAGGCCAAGGTCACCATCCAGATGAACGAACCGATGCGCTACGAGGGGCTCACGTTCTTCCAGGCCAGCTACGGCCCGCCCGGCGCGGGTCCCGGCGACAAGATGTATTCGGTCTTCGAAATTGTCAGGAACCCCGCCGACAAGTGGCCGGAATACAGCCTCTGGATCGTTGCCTTCGGGATGGCCGTCACTTTCCTGATCAAACTCGGCTCGTTCCTCGCCGCCGGCTCACGCAAAAAACGCCATGTCTAACTCATCTTCCAAAGTCGGCCGGTGGATCGCCGCCGCGCTTGCGACGCTCCTGCTCGTTGCCGTGTTTTATAATCTGGTGAAGGACAACATGCCGAAGGGAGAGGTCCGCCAGATTGATGGCTACAACCCGTGGCCGGAGGAAACGCTCAAGATCGCCGAGACGCTGCCCGTCCAGAACGGCGGCCGGATCAAGCCGCTTTCGACCTTCGCCGGATTCACGATGCTCGGTCTGCACGGCGCGCGTTCGATGAAAATCGAAGGCGACGGCGGCAAGGAAATCAAAATCAAGCCGACCGCCTGGCTGATGGACTCCTTGTTCCGCCCGCAGCTCGCGATCAAGTTGCCGACCTTCCGCATCGACAACTCCGCCGTGCTCGAAGCCATCGGCGTGAAACCGCGCGGCAAGCGCGACCGCTACAGCTACGAGGACATCGAGCCGGGCCGCGAGAAACTCGTCGAGCTCACCCAGTCTTACGAAGCGATCGAGAAGGACAAGCGCGATCCCGTCCAGACCCAGACCATCGATCTCGCATATAACCTGCGGAACTACGAGAGTCTGCTCGGCTATTTCGGCTTCGCCCGCTTCGGCGTGACGCTGCATGGTTCCGGTAAGGACGGCGCTGCCGACCAGCGTGCCGACATCAGCGCGGTGATGGCGACCGCGCCGCAAATCCGCCAGCAAATCTCACAGTCCCAGGCACAGGGGAAGGCGATGGATTCCCATCTCCAGGCCTTGATGCAGCAGGTCTTCGATGCCGCGAATTTCGCCAAGTTCGGGCTCTTCATCCTGCCGCCCGCCGATCCCAAAGACCCGATCTGGCTGAGCGCCGGCAACGCGATCATGGTTCCGATCACCGAGACGAAGATTGATCCGCAGCTCGCCATCGCCGACGTCAAGGTTCTCGAAAGCACCGCCCGCTCTGTCACTGATGAAAGCGCTTTCCGCACGGAGCTCACCGCCCTCCGCGACCGCCTCGCCAAGCGCGCCGAAGCCCGCGGCGAATATCGCCACGTCCCGCTGGAAGCCAGCTACTACCAGAAGAACTGGTTTCTCTACGCCCTCGTCTTCTTCATCTTCGGAACCATCACCGCGCTGGCCATGTGGACCGTGGGCCATGGGAAGGCCGGCCGCGTCCTCTACTTGACCACCCTGGCCACCACCGCCGCGGGACTTGTCTATTGCATCATTCCCATCGTGAAACGCTGCGTCATCATGCAGCGCCCGCCGGTTGGAAATTTGTATGACACCATCATTTTCATCGGTGCTACCGCAGTGCTCATCGCGCTCATCATGGAGTGGATGACCCGCCGCCGTTTCGCCCTCGGCGTCGCACCCATCCTCGGCACGCTGCTCATCATCCTCGCCCGGCGGTACGAGCTCGGCGACGCCAAGGACAACATGGATCCACTCGTCGCCGTGCTGGATTCCAACTACTGGCTGACCATCCACGTGCTCACCATCACGCTCGGCTACGCCGCCGGACTGCTGAGCGCCTTCCTTTCCTTCATCTATCTGCTCATGCGCGGCCTCGGCCTCGACGACGGCGACAAGGACATCCGCCGCTCGCTGACCCGCGCGGTTTACGGCATGATCTGTCTCACCCTGTTTCTATCACTTGTCGGCACCGTGCTCGGCGGCGTCTGGGCGAACGACTCGTGGGGCCGCTTCTGGGGCTGGGACCCCAAGGAAAACGGCGCGCTGCTCATCGTGCTGTGGACACTCTCGATCCTCCACGCCCGCCTCGGCGGCTACATCAAGGAATGGGGCCTGCACTTCGCCGCCGTCTTCACCAGCGCGGTCGTCACCTTCTCCTGGTGGCACGTGAATTTCCTCGGCGTGGGCCTCCACAACTACGGCTTCACCGCGGGGAAGGGGACCATCTGGCTGTTCTACATCGTCATCCTCGCGATCCTGGTTTTCGGCGTCATCGCCCGCGCCATCGAGGCAAGTGGCAAGGCGCGCGCCGCGGTTTGAGGCGAGCTTTTCAGTTCCATCATCCGCTAAATTCACTATCATCCCCGCATGATTGGAATCGTCCTGGGGTCTGGATTGGGATTGTTAGCCGAAGCCGTTGCCGTCGAGCGCGAAGTCACGTTCGCCGAGGCCGGGCTGCCGGCGTCCTCGGTGCCGGGGCATGCGGGGAAGTTCATCCTCGGGAAATTGGGCGGTGCTCCCGTGGTCCTGATGAAGGGGCGGGTGCATCTTTACGAAGGCCACGGGCCGCGCCTCGTCACGGCGGGCGTGCGCTGGATGGCGGAGCAGGGGATCGGGAAAATCATCCTCACCAACGCGGCGGGCACCTTGAATCCCGACTTCGCGCCCGGCAGTTGGATGATGCTCAGCGACCACATCAACCTCACCCGCTCCTCGCCACTGGAGGGCGCGGATTTCGTCGATCTATCCGTCGCCTACGACGCCGTCTGGCGCGCCGAGTTCCGCACCGCGGCGGAGTCCACCGGCATGGTTCTCCACGAAGGCGTGTATGCCGGGCTGCGCGGCCCGCAGTATGAAACCCCGGCGGAAATCCGGATGCTCCGCACCATCGGCGCGGACGCGGTGGGAATGAGCACCGTGCTGGAAACCATCCAGGCCCGCTCGCTCGGCCTGCCCGTGGCGGGGTTTTCCTGCCTCACCAACTGGGCGGCGGGCATCACCGCGGCGACCTTGGATCATCACGAGGTTTTGGAAACGGGCAAGCAGGCCGCGCAGGCGATGATCGGGCTGCTGACAGAAGTGCTGGGGCGGGACTAACGGGAGGCGGGTTCACCAAGGCGCGGCGATGCATGATCGCCGATGCCCATGGAAAGCCCTTGAAAAGCAATTCTTCCACTCGTGGTCTTGCCATGGACACGGCGGACACGTTCCGCCGCTCCTTGGGAAGAAACAGAAGCGTTGCCATGGCTCTCAATCTCGGCTAGATCTATCATCCGTGACCATGCTGCCCAACC
>JBFZFJ010000012.1:0-34462 GCA_041306405.1 Verrucomicrobiales bacterium
TTGCAGCCCACCGAGTCCATTCCACCCACGCTTGCCAAAGCCGCCCGATGATCCTCCGCGACCTCGTTTCCAGTCTGTCAAGAGTCACGGTCGCAGGATCGCTGGACGTTGATGTCCACGCCATCACCGCGTCGTCGCGGGAAGCCGCGCCGGGAGTGGTCTTCGCCGCCATCCGCGGCACGGTTGCCGACGGCCACCGCTTCATCAACGACGCGCTCGCCGCGGGCGCTTCCGTCATTCTAGCGGAAACAGCGCCGCCTTCGGACTACAGCGCGCCCGCCGTCTGGCTGCACGTGCCTGACAGCCGCGCCGCGGTGGCCACGCTCGCCTCGACTCTGGCAGGGCATCCCTGGAAGGATCTCGCCATCACCGGGGTCACCGGCACCAACGGCAAGACGACCACCGCGTTCCTGCTGCATCACGTGATGAAAACCGCGTGGCACCGAGCCGGGTTGCTCGGCACCATCCTCGTCGATGACGGCGAAACGGTGGAACCCGCCAAACACACCACGCCTGGCTCGATCGAGCTTTCCGCCTTGCTCACCCGCATGCGCGACAACGGCTGCCGCGGCGTGGCGATGGAAGTCTCCTCGCACGGCATCCATCAGAAGCGCGTGTCGGCGATCGGCTTCGACGCCTGCGTTTTCACCAATCTAACTCAGGATCATCTCGACTATCACGGCACGCTCGACGCCTATTTCAAGGCGAAGGCGGAATGGTTCCACGATCTGGCCGCGAATCCGCTCGGCAAAAAGCCGGTGGCCGTGATCAACACCGACGACGCCTACGGCGCGGAACTCGCTGCTTCGCTGGACGGCAAGATGCCGGTGCTCCGCTTCGGCTTCGGCGTGCACAGCGATTTCCGCGCGAACAACTTCCGCCAGAGCGCGAAGGGCATGGAGTTCGAGCTCGCGGCGAAGGGCAAAACCTTCCTCCTCCGCGCACCGTTGATCGGGCGTTTCAATGTGTACAACCTGCTAGGAACCATCGCCGCCGCCAGCGCTTGCGGCATCCGCCCGCGTGACGCCGTCGCCTCGCTGGTCGACGCGCCGCAGGTTCCGGGCCGCATGGAGAACGTCGGCAACGCCGGCGGAGCCACGGTTTTCGTCGATTACGCGCACACGCCGGACGCCTTGGAAAACGCCTGCCGCACACTCAAGGAACTCGACCCGCGCCGCCTCATCACCGTCTTCGGTTGCGGTGGCGACCGGGACAAAACCAAGCGCCCGCTGATGGCCGCCGCCGCCGCCCGTCACAGCGACGCGTGCGTCGTGACCTCGGACAATCCGCGCTCGGAAGATCCGCTGGCGATCATCCGTGAGATCGAAGGCGGCCTCAAAGGCAAAACCTTCCGCAGCATTCCCGACCGCGCGGAAGCCATCGATTTCGCGGTGCAGAACTCGCTCTCCGGCGACATCATCCTCATCGCCGGCAAGGGCCACGAAACGACCCAGCAGTTTGCCGACGAGACCATCGACTTTGACGACCGCAAGCACGCGAGCAAAGCGCTTCGCGACCGCGCCCAAGCCATTTCCGACATGCGATGAAGCCCATCTCCGCCCAGCAACTTGCGGACATCTTCGGCGTTTCCATCGCCGCGGGCGGGGGCGGCGTGATGATTTCCGGCGGCGTCTCCACGGACACGCGCACGCTGCCGCAGGGCTCGGCGTTTTTCGCGCTGCGAGGAGAGAATTTCAACGGCGACACCTTCGCCGCGAAGGCGCTGGAGAACGGCGCGTCGGTCGCCGTCGTCCAGCAGTGGGATGGCGAGCCTCCGGCAGATACGGCGGTCATCGTCGTGCCTGACACGCTACTCGCGCTGCAACGCCTCGCTTGCTGGTGGCGCAAGCAGCTGGACATCCCGGTAGTGGCCATCACCGGCTCGAACGGCAAGACCAGCACCAAGGATTTCACCGCCGCGGTTCTATCCAAACACTTCAATGTCTCCGCCACCCGCGGGAATTTGAACAACCATATCGGCGTGCCGCTCACCGTTCTTGCGACGACGCCCGAGCACACCGCCGCCGTCTGGGAGATGGGGATGAACCATCCGGGCGAGATCGCCCCGCTGTGTGAGATCGCCCGCCCGAAATACGGCATCATCACCAACATCGGCACCGCGCACATCGAGTTTCTCAAAACCCGCGAGGCAATCGCCGAGGAAAAGGGCATGCTCGCCCGCGCGCTGCCGGCGGACGGGATTTTGTTCATTCCGGCGAACTGCGACTTCCACGATTACCTGCGCCAGCGGACCAAGGCGCACATGGTCGCCGTCGGCAACGGCCGCGGCCTGGTGCGGGCGGAAAGCCTGCGTTTCGAAGCGGACGGAACTTTATTCACCCTGGGGATCGAAGGCGAAACCCCGGTGGAAGTCACCCTGCAAGTGCCCGGACGCCACATGGTGACCAATGCGTTGTTAGCCGCCGCTGTCGGATGGAAACTCGGGATTTCCCCGGCTGAAATCGCCGACGCGCTTTCCAACGCCGCGCTCACGGGCGGACGACTCGGTCGCTACGAATATCACGGCACGACCGTGATCGACGACACTTACAACGCGAACCCGGAGTCGATGGCCGCGGCTATCGAAGCTCTAGCAGACACTCCCGTTCTCAACGGCTCGCGGCGGATCATCGTCCTCGGCCGGATGGGGGAACTCGGCGCTCACGCGCCCGCCGCCCACCTCCGCACCGGCGCTCTCGCCGCAGCGCGCCACCTCACGGTGATCGCCGTGGGGGAAGGTGCCGAGGGCATCGCCGAGGGCGCGCAAAACGCGCCTCATTTTTCCGACCTCGACCAAGCCGCCAAGTGGCTGACCCGCGAGGTGAAACCCGGTGACGTCGTCCTGTTCAAGGGCAGCCGCACCGCCACCGTCGAACGCGTCATGCACGCCGCATTCCCCCGAAACTGATGCTCCCCGCCATTTACGATTTCTGGTATCAGGCATTCGAGCGCGGCGACTCGTGGGCGATCACCTGCCGTTTTCTCAACCTGTTTCAATACATCACCTTCCGTGCGGTGAGCGCCGGATTGCTGGCGTTCATCCTATCCGTGATCTTCGGCCCGCGGGTGATCCGCCGCTTGATTTCGCTCAAGGTCGGGCAGCCGATCCGCACGGCGGCGGAGGTCCACAAGCTGGCGGAACTACACGGCGGGAAGATCGGCACGCCGACGATGGGCGGCGTGCTCATCATCGGCTCGGTGCTCATCGCCACGCTCATCTGCGCCCGTCCGCTGAATCCGTTCATCGCCGTCTGCGCCTGCACCATGGCGGCCTGCGGCTTGCTGGGTTTTTGCGACGACTACAAGAAGGTGAGGGAGAAGAAGTCCGACGGGATCAGCAGCCGCAAGAAGCTCGGCTGGCAGTTGGTCATCGCCCTGATCGCGGCCACTTTCCTCTATTTCAAAAAGGAGATTTCCGGCTTCGGAGCGACTCCCCAACAGATCGCCGACGGTCTCGCGGGATATCGTCTCGGCGGGAATCCGATCGGCATCGGCGCGATTTGCTTCCCGCTTTTCAAGGTCGCGATCATCGATCTCCATTGGTTGGTCATTCCGTTTTTCGCGATCGTCATTGTCGGCTGTTCGAACGCGGTGAATCTGACCGACGGACTCGACGGCCTGGCGACGGGCACCACGATCAGCGTGGCGCTGTCGTATGCGTTTCTCGCTTATCTGGCGGGTCACTTTTTCATGGCCACCGAGTATCTGGTGATTCCACACAACCGCTACATCGGCGAGCTGGCGGTTTTCCTGATGGCGCTGGCGGGCGCGGGTTTCGGATTCCTGTGGTTCAACTGCCATCCCGCCAAGGTTTTCATGGGCGACACCGGATCGCTGGCCATCGGCGGCGCGCTCGGCACGGCGGCGATCTGCACCAAGCAGGAGCTCCTGCTAGTCATCATCGGCGGAGTCTTCGTGATGGAGGCGATGTCGGTCATCCTCCAGGTCGGCAGCTTCAAGCTGCGGAAAAAGCGGATCTTCAAGATGTCGCCGATCCACCATCATTTCGAGCTGCTAGGCTGGCATGAAAACCAGGTGATCATCCGCTTCTGGATCATCTCGATCATGCTCGCCCTCTTCGGCCTCGCCCTTCTCAAGATTGCCTAACTCAACCATGGATCTCACCGGAAAACATGTCGCCATCCTTGGCGTGGGCCGCAGCGGTCGCGCGGCCGCGGCGCTCGCGCTGCGCGAGGGCGCGCGGGTATCCGCCTGGGACAGCGCGGGTGACGAGGCGTTTTCCGGCATGCCGGCGGGTGTTGAAATCCATCCGCAGGCGACGGAAGCGGAAGGTCGCGGGCTGGTGTCGGACCTGTTGGTCGTGAGTCCCGGCATCGATACTTACGGATCCTACGTCGCGGCGTTTTCCGAGCGCGCGGGCGAAGTGATCGGCGAGGTGGAACTGGCGGCGCGGTTCTATCAAGGACAAATCATCGGCATCACCGGGACGAACGGGAAGACGACGACGACCGAGCTGGTAGAGCGCATCCTTTCCCACGCCGCGCTCGGCGGGACGGCTTGCGGAAACTACGGCACGCCTTTCGCGGAGGTCGTCCTGCAGGCGAATCCGCCGGCGGTTGTGTCGCTGGAGCTCAGTTCGTTCCAGTTGGAAACGATCCGCACGCTGCATCCGGTCGTCGCGATCTGGCTGAATTTCGCGCCGGACCACATGGACCGCTATCCGACGGTGGAAGCCTATCGGGCGGCCAAGCTGCGGATTTTCGAAAACCAGACTTCGGCGGATACCGCGGTGGTGCGGACCGGCGAAAATCTTCCCGCTCTGGCGGCGAAGGTGGTGACTTTTTCCACCACGGACCGGGACGCCGATTGGTATTCCGCAGGCCACACCATCGAGCACGGCGGCGAGACCTGGCTCGACATGGACCGCGACACCAGCCTGCGCGGGCTTCACAACGCGGAGAACACGATGGCGGCTCTGGCAGCCTGCCGGGCGCTCGGCATTTCCTCGCCCGCCATGCGTGAGGCGCTGCATGGCTACGCCCCGCCGCCGCACCGTTGCGAACTCATCCGCACGCTCGATGGCGTCGAGTATTTGAACGACTCGAAGGCGACCAATCTCCATGCGCTGGAAAGCGCGCTGCGATCGCAAACCCGGCCGGTGGTGCTCATCGCCGGCGGGAAAGAGAAGGGGCTTGATTACGCCTCGGTGGTCCCGCTTCTGACAGAAAAGGCGCTGGCCGTCGTCACCTTCGGCCAGATTGCCCGGCCGCTGGCAGCCCTTTTCTCGCAGGCCGTCGCCTGTGAATCGGTATCGGATTTGTCCGCCGCCGTGGCGACCGCGCGCAGCCTCGCGCCGCGTGGTTCGACCGTCTTGCTCTCGCCGGGAACCTCGTCGTTCGATCAGTTCACCGGATACGAACAACGTGGAAACGCCTTCCGCGATCTCGTCCATCAACTCCGCTAAATCTCATGAAACCCCACACCCTCCCCGTCAAACGCCGTCCCGTGTCGAAAGGAATTTTCAAGCGCCTGAGCGCCGTCACCGCCAACCGCAAGCAACGTGTCGCGGCGGCCGCGTCCGCGGACATGGAAGTGGATGACAGCAGTTCGAAAATCTCGCGCGCGCTGACCATCGTGTTCCTGTTCCACATCGTGGCGATCGGCTTGATTTTCGTACATCAGAAATTCTTGGACGGCCGGACTCCCGCCGAGCCGCAAACGACGAAGGCCGGGAAGGTCGAGGCGGCTTCCTCGGTCGCCACCGCGCCCGCGCCGCGCCGCGCGGATCTTCCGCGCCTGTCATCGGGTGAGAAGCCATACATCGTCAGGGCGGGTGACAATTACGCCCGCATCGCCGCGGCGGAGGCCGTGGACGAGGGCGAACTCCGCCTGATCAACGAGCACGTCGATATCGGGCCGGGGCTGATTCTCAAGATCCCGCCGAAGCGCATCGTCGCGGTGGATCCTCCGGAGGTCACCGCGATCCGGAATCAAGTGCCTGCGGGCGGCGATTCCGGGTTGGTGGACGCGGTGCCGGTGAACGTGAGCGGCGCGCCGCGCGCGCAGCTGGTTCGTCCCAACATCACGCGTGGAGCCCAAGCTGCTAGCGCGCCGGCGGCCGCTTCCGGCAAGACCTACGTCGTGCAGAACGGCGACAGCGTCTGGCGCATTGCCAATCGTTTCAAAGTGAATCAGGATGCGCTGATGAAAGCGAACGGCCTCACCGACGCGCGCAAACTCCGGGGCGGCATGAGCCTCGTGATCCCCCAGTAAGTTTTCCATTTCGATGACCCGCCATTGCTCTATCATCCTTTGCGCCGCGGTGGCCGCGTTGGTCGCGCTCGGGCTGATCATGCTGACGAGCACGGGCGCGTGGGTGAGGGGGTTCGGGCCCTATCATTTCCTGCAGCGCCAGTCGATCTGGGTCGCCGTCGGGCTGGTGGCGGCGATTTTCGCCGCGAGACTTCCGTTGGAATGGTTCCGCAAATTTTCTCCCTGGATGCTCGGCGGGGCCTGTGTTTTGCTGATCTGCTGCTTCGTGCCCGGCATCGCCGACCCGCAGCTCGGATCCAACAGGTGGATCAAGGTGCCGCTGATCGGGCAGTTCCAGCCATCCGAGGCGGCGAAAATCGTCATCGTGATCGCCTTGGCGGCCTGGTTCGCGCGGTGGCAAACCGAGGTGCACACGCTGTGGCGCGGCTTCATCATCCCGGGAATGATCGCGGGTGTTCCTATCATCCTGATCGCCGGGGAGACCGATGTGGGCACCGCCTTGTCGCTGTGCGCCGCCGTCGGGGCGATGATGTTTTGCGTGGGGACCCGCTTGCTCTATGCGGTGCCGACGGCCTTGGTGGCGATTTCCGGTGCGGTCTATTACGTGATGAATGATGTCGTCCGGCGGTCGCGGATCGACGCATGGCTGGATTTGGAAAATCCGGTCAACCAGTTGGACAAGGGGATGCAGCAATGGCGCGCGCTGCTCGCCCTCGGCAACGGCGGCCCGTGGGGCGTCGGTCTCGGCAACGGCGTGGAGAAATTCGGGACGCTGACCTTTGCGCACATCGACTTCATTTTCCCGGTGGTGGGAGAAGAGCTCGGCCTGCCGTTCACGCTCGCGGTGGTGCTTTGCTACGTGATGATCGCCGTCGGCGGTTGCGGCATCGCGCTTCAGGCGAACAATGTTTTCAACCGCTGCGTCGCCTTGGGTTTGACCTGCGTGATCGTGGTGCCGGCCATGCAGAACATCGCCGTCACCACCGCGATGCTGCCCAACGACGGGCTGCCGCTGCCGTTCGTGAGCTACGGCGGCACGAGTCTCGTCTTCAGTCTGGCGGCGGTGGGAATGCTCGTCGGCATTCACCGCCGGTCGCACGTCCGGGTCTCCCAGGAATTTCCGCTGACCCGGCAAACGCGGCTGGCGGTCAAGTTGTAGCCGCGGGCCGGATGGGGTTGGCCGGATGAATAGTCATGGTGACTACATTGCGAGTGGGATTGGCCGGTAAACTTTTTCAGATGCGGGAAATTGCGGTTTCTTGCGATGTGGCTGGTTGACAACGGCGCGGGAGCTTGGACAGTCTCCGCAAGCAGCAGCAAGGGACGGTTGTCCGAGTTGCTCACTTCAAAACTCCATCTCCAAGGACTTAGAGCCCCGTGTTTTCAAACGAAGATTATCTCGCAGAATTGCTTGCCGAAGCCGGAGTGGTGACCACCGATGAAGTCGCCCGCGCGCGAAACTCCCTCTCCGGAGGCGAAACGATCGTCGAACACCTGCTCGCGCATACCGCTCTCTCCCAAGAGGATGTGGCCCGGACTCTGGCATCAAACGCAGGCATCCCGTTCATCCGTCTCGCCGATGTGGCTTTCGACCCGGGCATCACGGAAACCATCTCTGACGAAATCGCCAAGCGCTACCGGGTCATTCCCGTGCAGGACGAGGGGCTGACTCTGACCATCGCGCTTGCCGATCCACTCGATTTTGAGTCGCTTGACAGCCTGCCGCACGTGATCGGCCGCGAGTTGAGTCTGGTTTGCGTCACGCAGCAGGACATCCAGGAGCATCTCCGGCAATTCTATCATACCGGCGAGACGGCCGCCGCGGGCGCCTCGGAATACTCGGTGACCGGCGGCGACGCCGAGGCCGGCCCCAGTGGCAGCGACGCGCCGATCATCCGGCTGGTGATGCAGTTGCTGACCGAGGCTTTCCGTCTGCGGGCATCGGACATCCACATTGAACCGTTGGAGACCTCGGTCCGCGTGCGGTATCGGCTGGACGGCAAGCTCGTCCACGTTGACACCCATCCGAAGAAACTTCTTCCCGCCATCATCGCCCGCTTGAAGGTGATGAGCGGCTCCATGTCGATCGCGGAAAAACGCCTGCCACAGGACGGCCGGATCCAGCTGAAAATGGGCGACAAGGAGGTCGATCTCCGGGTGTCCTCGGTCCCGTCCAATCACGGCGAGTCGATCGTCATGCGGATTCTGGACAAGACCGCGCTGCTGCTCGGTCTTCCCGAACTCGGCTTTTTCTCGGACGACCAGCAGGTTTTCGAGGGGCTTCTCGGCCTTCCGGACGGAATTCTCTTGGTCACCGGGCCCACCGGTTCGGGAAAAACCACCACCCTTTACGCCTGCCTCAACGTCATCAACAAGCCGGACAAAAAGATCATCACCGTGGAAGACCCGGTCGAATACGAGCTTCCCGGCATCAACCAGGTCATGGTCAAGACCGACATCGGCATGACCTTCGCCGCCGCCCTCCGCGCCATGCTTCGGCAAGCGCCAAACATCATCATGATCGGGGAAATCCGGGATGCGGAAACCGCGAACATCGCCATCAACGCCTCGCTCACCGGCCACTTGGTTTTCTCCACCCTTCACACCAACGACGCGCCCTCCGCCGTCGCCCGTCTCGCCGACATCGGGGTGAAGCCGTTCCTCATCGCCTCCGCCGTCCGGGCCGTCCTCGCCCAGCGTCTGGTGCGCAAACTCTGCCCGATTTGCAAGGCTCCGGCCGTGCTCACCGACAAGGAAATGCGCGCGCTCTCCCTCGACTCGTCGCGCATGACGGAAGCCACCATCTTCGGCCCGGTCGGTTGCGAGAAATGCCGCGGCAACGGCTACAAGGGACGGATGGGGATTTTCGAAACCTTCCTCATCGACGACGAGGTCCGCACCATGATCAACACCGGCCTCACCACCACCCAGCTTCGCCGCCGGGCCCGCGAGCTCGGCATGCGCACCCTTCGTGAGGACGGCATCCGCAAGGTGCTCTCAGGACTCACTTCCGGCAGCGAGGTCGTTCACGCCACCATGTCAGACGCCGACTGATCAACCTTCTCAAAAACCTTTCGCTTGCCAGTCCCATGGACAACCAACAGCTCATCGAACTTTTCCAGTCCCGCGGTCTCATCGACCAGGCGCTCGCCCAGGATATCCTCGCGGAAGTCGGCCACAGCGGCAAAGAAATCGCCGAAATTCTGGCAGACTTCCAGGTCATCCAGAGCCGCGACGACGTTTGGCCCGTCGTGGCCTCCGAGCTGGGCACCAGCATGGTGGACCTCCGGGACTGGACTCCGCCCGAGGCGTTGCTCGCGCTCGTTCCCGCCGGCACCGCCCGTCTGCATGGCGCGCTGCCTGTCAATTTCGACGAAACCGGCCTCTACGTGGCTCTGGTAGATCCCCTCAACCCGCAGACTCCCGAAGACCTGCGTTTCGCCCTCGGTCGTGAAATCACCGTCGTCGTCGCCCCGGATTATCTGGTGGAGGCCAAGATCAACGAGTGCTACGGCGGCGAAGGCAAGGCGATGGAGGACATCCTCAGCCAGCTTGACGCCACCGCCGCAAGCGTCAGCGCCGCGGACCTCGAATCGGAGGCGAACTCCGCGCCCATCATCCGCTACGTCGACCTGGTTCTCTATCAGGCGATCAAGGAGAAGGCCTCCGACATCCATTTCGAGCCCTTCGAAAAGGACTTCAAGATCCGCTACCGGGTGGACGGCGCGCTCTATGAAATGGCCCCGCCACCGATCCACCTCGCCGGTCCGATCATTTCCCGCGTCAAGGTCATGTCCAACATGAACATCGCCGAGCGGCGGATTCCCCAGGACGGCCGGATCGTCAAACAGTTCGGCGACAAACAGGTGGACATGCGGGTTTCCTCGCTGCCCACCCACCACGGCGAATCGATCGTGCTGCGGGTGCTCGACCGCTCGTCCATCAACCTCTCGCTCGAGAACCTCGGCCTCACGGACCACATTTACAACTACATCACCGACACGATCGAGAAGCCTAACGGCATCTTCATCGTCACCGGCCCCACCGGCGCGGGCAAGACCACCACCCTCTACGCCGCGCTCCGCCGGATCAACACCATCGACGCCAAACTCCTCACCGCGGAAGACCCGGTCGAGTATGACATCGACGGCATCATCCAGATCCCCATCAACGAAGCCATCGGCCTCGACTTCCCGCGCGTGCTCCGCGCCTTCCTCCGGCAGGACCCGGACCGGATCATGATCGGGGAAATGCGCGACAAGGAAACCGCGACCATCGGCATCCAGGCCGCGCTCACCGGTCACTTGGTGCTATCCACCCTTCACACCAACGACGCTCCCGGCGCGGTCACCCGTCTCGTGGACATGGGCTGCGAGCCGTTCCTCGTTTCCGCCTCGCTGGAAGGAATCCTCGCCCAGCGACTCGTCCGGACCATTTGCAAGGAATGCAAAACCCCCTACGAGCCTAACGAAGCCATCCTCAACCAACTCGGCATCTCCGCGCACGAGCTCGGCGACAAGCAGTTCTTCACCGGTGCCGGCTGCGACGCCTGCGGCCAGTCCGGCTACCGCGGCCGCCGCGGTCTCTACGAGCTGCTCAACGTCACCGACCCGATTCGCGAGCTCATCACCTCGCGGGCTCCCTCCGTGGTCCTCAAGCAGAAGGCCGTGGAACTCGGGATGAACACCCTCCGCGAAGACGGCTTGCGCAACATTTACCTCGGAACCACCACCATCGAGGAAGTGCTCAAATACACCTAGCCGTACTGCTCCGCCACAGTAATTCACCCACTCATATTTCCGCCTTCCTCATTTACTTCCTTTACAGCGTCTCACTTAACCCACAAAAAACCCCATCCCTATGGCTAATTTTCAATACTCCGCCCTTGATCCAAAAGGTGAACAGGCCACCGGTACCCTGTCTGCCGCCACCGAGGCCGAGGCCATCCAACAGCTCCGGGCCAAGGGTCTCTACCCGACTCAAATCAGTGAAGAGGGAAAGACCAAAGGAAAGGGCAAAAGCGCTCCGGCCAAAGCCAAGGGCAAGGCCGCATCCAAGCCGTCCGCCAAGGGCCACGTCGGCGGCAGCATCAAGCCGAAGAGCCTGATGATCTTCACCCGCCAGCTCGCGACGCTCATCGACTCCGGCCTGCCGCTTCTCCGCAGCCTCACCGTCCTTGAAAAACAAGAGCCCAATCTCGTCCTCAAGGCGACCGTCAGCGCGCTCGCGGAAAACGTCCAGGGCGGCTCCACCTTCTCCGAATCGCTCGCCCAGCACCCGAAGATTTTCAACAAGCTCTACGTCAACATGGTCAAGGCCGGCGAGCTCGGCGGTGTGCTGGAAATCGTCCTCAACCGTCTCGCCGAGTATCAGGAAAAGGCCCAGAAGCTGAAAAACAAGATCGTTTCCGCCATGGTTTACCCGGTGATCGTCATGTTCATCGCCGTCGCCATCCTCGTCTTCCTGATGATTTTCATCGTGCCGAAGTTCAAGGAAATGTTCTCCAACACCGATTCCGAACTGCCGCTGATTTCCAAGATCGTGTTCGGCATGTCGGAGTTCTTCCTCGCCCGGCCGCTCTTCGTGCCCAACGTGGTTTTCGTCTTCATCATGTTCGGCATCGGCGTCTTCCTCTTCAATATCTGGGGCCGGACGACCGGCGGTCGCGTGGTGATCGACAACTTGAAGCTGAAAATGCCCGTCCTCGGCGACATCCAGCGCAAGAGCGCGGTGTCCCGTTTCTCCCGCACCCTCGGCACGCTCGTCACCTCCGGTGTCCCTATCCTCCAGGCGCTCAACATCACCCGCGACACCGCCGGCAACGTCGTCATCTCCCAGGCGATCGAAAAAGTGCACGAAGCCGTCAAGGAAGGTGAAACCATCGTCACCCCGCTGCAAGCCTCCGGCGTTTTCCCGAACATGGTCATCTCCATGGTGGACGTCGGCGAGGAAACCGGACAGCTCCCCGAGATGCTCCTCAAGGTCGCCGACGTCTATGACGACGAAGTCGACAACGCCGTCACCGCCCTCACCTCGATCCTCGAGCCGATCATGATCGTGATCCTCGCCCTCATCGTCGGCGCGGTCGTATTCGCATTGTTCCTGCCGCTGATTAAGATGATCTCGACGATGGGCAACCAGTAATCCGCTGGCGGCCATCGCATTCAGGCTCAAAATCCAAGGATCATGAAAATCACCCAGCGCATCGGCAAGGCGGCCTTCACCCTCATCGAGGTGATGGCTGTCATCACCATTATCATCATCCTCGCCGGGCTGGTCATCAGCGGGATGGGATTTGTCAAAGACCGCCAGGCGAAGAGCAAGGCCCAAGTCCAGATCGCCCTGCTCTCCAAGGCGCTTGAGGAATACAAGCTGGATATGGGGACTTATCCGCCGACCGCGGACAAATCCACTGCCAGCGCGCCGAATGGCACGGCCACGTCCTCGATCCTGTTTAATTACCTGTATTGGGACTCGGATAACGACGCCGCGGGGGTTGGAAGTGATGACGATCAGAAAATCTATTTGTCCGATCTTGATCCTGTTACCAGCAAACAGGGTTGGACAACCAAGCCGGCGGGATCAAGCACTGCGATCGTGGATCCTTGGGGTAATCAATACTGCTATCGCACGGCCACGGATTCGACGGGCAATGCCAACACTGCCACCCAGAACCCTGACTTCGACCTTTGGTCGATGGGCAAGGATGGGAAAACCAAGCCTGCAAACCCGGATGACGCCACCAACCGGGACGACATCAAGAATTTCTGAGGCGTTTCAGGCCAATTCACTCCATCGGTCACTCCCCGAGATCTTCGCGCGGTTTGCGTTGGAACGGTATCACTTCTGTCTTCTCGGATGCCTTCCATTCGTTGGACGGCGCGTGGGTTTTGAACCGGTGGACACCTTTGATAGGTAGTCTGGCGGGGCCGAAGTGCTCCGGCTTTTGCCCAAGCGGTTTTCCGTTCGGGAATTGGCAGGAGCTCGAAACTCAGAATTGATGGATTCATTCATTTCAGGAGAAGGGTGGATTTCAGTCTGGATGGCGAGGTGCGTTTAGGCGGGAAAGCTGGATTTTAGGCAACGTGCAGACCTGAATGTTCTCGACGCCCGTCATTCCGGCGGGCTTCTTTCTCCCAGCAACATGAGCGAAGAAACCACCCATTCCCCTGAAAATTCTCCAGATCCAACTGCCGGAACCGCGCCGCGTGCCCGCCGGATTTCCACTCCCCGCCCGAAGAAGGTCGCCAAGAAATCCGGCGCGGTGAAACCCGCCGCGACAGACGTCGTGGAGGAGGTGGTCAGCATTCCATTTCCATCCGCTCCGAAGCGTGAGGAGCCGATGGAGGCGTCCGCCCCGACCGGCGACGATTGGCCGGAACACGAAGCGGAGTCCGGTGGCGGCAGTCCGTCCCAGACGACGGAATCGGCCAAGCGGAAGCGCCGTCGGCGCAAAGGCAAGGGGCAGGGGAACGGACCGCAAAATGCCGGAGAGCCTTTGAGCGAAGAAGCCCGTTCGGTCGCCGTGCCGGAGCCGAAATCGGCCGAGCCCGGTCAAGAGCCGCGCCCGCGTCCTCAAGCCCAACAGCCGCCGCGCCCGAAAATCGATCCCGAGTTACTGACCAAGATGGCGTGGAAAATCTATCTCGCCGAGGTCAGCGAGGAAGGCGTTGCGCTCATCGGCGACAACGATGCGAAGGACCTTTCCCGCCGCTGTTTCCGCTTGGCGGAAATCTTCATCGAAGAGCAAACGCGCCGGCGCTGAACGCGGCGGCGGTTTCCAGCCGCCAAGCCCCCGCTCAAAAAGAATAACGCCGCGAGCTCAAACACGAGCCGCGGCGCAGGCGTCTAACCGATTGGTGGCGTCGGGCATCCCGGACCCAGGGGGATTCCCAACAGATTGCCGGGACGCGCGAACATCGCGCAAGCCCTTATGAAAAACAACTGGATTTCCCTCAAATATCAGGTAGGATGCCAGCTGAATCCCAACAAAAAAATCATGAAATCAAAAAAGAATCTGACCCGCTTCACCTACGAAACCGCCGCCTTCGAAGGATGGAGGCTCTGCATCAGCCGTGCCGGCTCGACCTTCACCCGCTACTTCCCTGACAAGAAGCTCGGCGGTCCCAAAAAGTCGCTGGCGGCTGCGGAGAAGGCCCTGGAAGAGGTGAAGGCGATCATCGAAGGCTCCAAGCGGGTTGAGGGTAAATTGCCCCCCGCCACCATCAAGAAGGTCGAGAAGTTTCTCAAAGACGCAGTCGTTTGATCCGGTGAGGAAGGCCGATCCCGCCATGCCCTCCTCCCGTAGCCAACGGCCTTCATGAACCAACCACCCTCCGCACTCCGCCGTGCCCTGGCCCTCGGGGGCTTCATCCTCGTCACATTCTGCGCGCCGCTGGCTGGCATTTTCTCGCCGCCCGGCTCGTGGTATGCGGCGCTGAACAAGCCCTCGTGGAATCCACCGGCATGGATCTTCGGCCCGGCGTGGAGCTTGCTCTACACGCTGATGGCCATCGCGGCCTGGCTGGTGTGGAGGCGCGACGGTTGGCGGCTTCCGCTGCTGTTCTACTTTTTGCAGCTGTTGCTCAATGCTGCGTGGACACCTCTTTTCTTCGGCGCGCACCAGTTGGGCTGGGCGCTGGCCGAGATCGTGGTGCTGTGGATTGCGATCCTGCTGACGCAGCTGAACTTCCACCGCGTCAACAAGGCGGCCGGGTGGCTGTTCGTGCCGTATCTGGTCTGGGTCGCGTTTGCGACCATCCTCAACTTCACCTTGTGGCGGATGAATCCGAGTTGAGCGCGGTCGACACCTGTCTGCATCACTCGCCATGTGCATCAGCTGCACCCACATTGCTGCTGCGGGCCTGAACGTGCGATGTGATCTTTCGGCCCCCGGAGGTGGAGCTGATCAGGTTTTTATAAATCGAAAGGCCCGAAATTTGTGTAACACCCACCCACTTTTTCACGGCTCAGCAATTTCATGAATCTTATCTCCCGCATCTGCCAGCCGAAAGTCCAGCGGCTCAGTCTTGCATTCGCCCTCGCGACACCCCTTACCGCCTCAGCGCAATTGCCGCTTCAGCAGGACGATGTGGTGTGCCTCATCGGCAACGGCCTGGCCGACCGCATGCAACACGACGGCTGGATGGAAACGCTCATTCAAAGCCAGATGGCGGGCAAAAACCTCTCATTCCGCAACCTCGCGGTCGCCGGCGACACGGTGACCTCCCGCCCCCGCAGCAAGGGGGTGCCCTCGCCCGAGGACTATCTGGCCCAATGCAAGGCCGACGCCATCTTCGTCTTTTTCGGCTACAACGAGTCATACGGCGGCGAGGCGAAGCTCGCGCAGTTCAAGAACGACCTGACCGGCATGGTCGACAAATACCGCAGCGCGAAGTTCAACGACGAATCACCCCCGCGCCTCATCCTGTTCTCTCCCATCGCCCACGAGAACCTCGGCGACCCGCTCCTGCCCGACGGCAAGGCGAACAACACCAACCTCGCCCTTTACACCAACGCCATCAAGCAGGTTGCAGCCGAAAAGGGCACCGCATTCGTCGATCTCTTCACCTGCTCACAGGCCCTCTACGCGAAGGCAAAAGCACCGCTCACCCTCAATGGCGTGCACCCACTGCCCGAGGGTAACCGCCAGCTCGGCGAGGTGATCGCCGCGGCCGTCACCGGGAAATCCCTTGCCTCATCGCCCGCCATGGAGCCGCTTCGCCAAGCGGTGCTCGACAAGGACTGGCACTGGCACAACCGCTACCGCGCCACCGACGAGAACGACATCTGGGGCAGCCGTGCCGGACTCCGCTTCGTCGCCGGCCAGACGAACCAAGTAGTGCTCGTCCACGAACTGTCGATGCTCGACGTGATGACCGCCAACCGCGACGCGAAAATCCACGCCGTGGCCCAGGGACGAGACCTCAAGGTGGATGATTCGAAAGTCCCCAAGTCGCTCGAAGTGGTCTCAAACGTCGGCGGCGGAAGCAAGAGTTCCAGCGCCATGAAGGAGGGGAACACATCCTACCTGAGCGGCAAGGAGAGCCTCGCCAAAATCAACGTGCCAGAGGGCTTCGCCGTCAATCTCTTCGCCGACGAGGCGATGTTCCCCGCGCTGGCCAACCCGGTGCAGATGCAGGTCGATACCAAGGGCCGCCTGTGGGCCGCCTGCTGGAGCACCTATCCGAAGTGGGAACCGCTCAAGGAAATGACCGACAGCCTGCTCATCCTGCCCGACGAGAATCGTGACGGCGTCGCGGACAAGGCGATCGAGTTCGCCAGGGTCCACAATCCTCTCGGCTTCGCCTTCTGGGGCGGCGGCGTGATCGTGGCTTCCCAGCCCGACATCCTTTTCCTCAAGGACACCGATGGCGACGACAAGGCGGACCTGTTCGTCATTTTCACCCGCTTTCTCAATCTGCCCGACGATGAAATGGCCCACGTGGAAGCCTACCTTGAGCGTGGCGGCCCGATCGTCGGACTGCGCACCGCGTCTCACGCATTCAAGATTCCGGCCAACTCAAAATACGCGAAATACGACTTCGAGTCGAAGGTCGCCGGCTACGAAAACGGCTTCGGCCAGCAAATCCTCGGCAACACCTGGGTCGGCCACTACGGAACCAACCACAAGCAAGGAACCCGCATCCAGACCCTCCCGGATCAGCGCGGCAATGTCATCCTAACGGGCGTGGCCGAGACTTCTTTCTGTCACGCCGGTGCCTACGTCGGCAAGCCCAGCCCGGACTTCACCGTGCTCACCAATTCCCAACCGCTCGTCTCGATGGATCCCACCGCCGCGCCGGACACGACCAAGCCGCCGATGCCCTCGACCTGGACACGCCAATACGCGGCCAAGGACGGCAGCAAGCACCGCGTTTTCCATAGCACCCAAGGAGCCTCCGAGGACATCCTGGACGACAATTACCGCCGCCTCCTCATCAACGGCATCCTCTGGGCTGCTGGCATGGAAAAGGCAATCAAGCCCGACCTCAGTATCTCCTTCGTCGGCCCCTATCAGCCGAACACCTTCGCCTTCGGCGGCCACGCGAAAAAGGTCAAGCCCTCCGACCTCGACGGCTGGGACACCCCGATCATGCCGGCGCGCGCCAAGGACGCCCCCGCCGAGTGAAAAGGCGCGTGAATCGGACATGATCACCTCAAAGAGGTGTTCTCCAGGGATGCCATCAAAAACGACGGTGGCATCTTTCGCAGCAGACGTCTTTTTCGGTGAGAAAGTCACCTGGCCGGCACCGTGCACTTTGCGCCAAATATGCCTGCTGGCGGAAGACCTCTGATGCCGTTCATGTCACGGTATGGTCCTGGCAAACCCATCCTCAAGGTGCTTCGGACTACGCTTACGTTGGATCGGACCGGACGACCAGAAGAACGGGGCGTAAGGGAAAGCGACACATGTGGCCGATTTGGCGGAATCCTTGCGTTGGACGAGGCTGTGGGTTTCTTTCCCGGGGATCGGGCGCAAGACCTGATCAACCAACCCGTATGAGCGGTCGCGGCGCGAAGGACAGGGCCGCCGCCGTGCGGACGTCGCCTGCCATGCGGCGCCGCGCCACATCAGCCGCCGCCGCCGCGACATCTTCCCAGGGAATCGCGATGGTGGTGAAATTCAGCCGTTCCGCGATTGGAGCGTCGTCAAAGCCGACGACCAGCGGCCCGCGCAGGCCTTGGCTCCTCACCGCCTCGACCACGGTCGAGGCGAGCCGGTCGTTGGCACAGAAAACCCCGGTGAAGCCAAGAACCTCCGGGACGACGCGCGCGGCTTCTTCCGAGAACCAGCTTCCCGTCTTGACCACGGTTGCCTCAGGATGCACTGCCAGAAAACCGGCAACCCGCAAGCGGTTCCGTGCATCGTCGTCGGGTCCGGCCAGAACGGCGCAGCGGGTTTCCGGCAACTGTGCCGCCAGCCATTCGCCCGCCGCCACACCGCCAGAATAGTCGTCCACGGAAACGCTGTCCGCATAGCTCGCCGCGAGTCCATGCCCGAGGCGATCCTCAAGAATGAGCACATAACGGTGATCCGCCGCGAGGCTGGCTGCTAGCTGCGACAGCTCCCAGAGAACCGGATACCATCCTGATTCAAGGTCCGCCGCCTGGAGGCCCTCGCCGCCCCAGCGCACACGAAATGGAATGCCCTGGCGGTTGAGCGCGTTGCTCATCACCAGCAACAGCCGCTCGCCGAAACTGTCCGACCGCTGCGCCCGCCCGGCGAACCACAGGTCCACTCCGTGCCAGATTTCCCGGCTCCCGGCGACAAATGTGCCGGCCGAGGCCCGGCGCTCCAGCCAGCCTTCACCTTCCAGCTCAACCAGCAGGCGATGGGCCGTTTGGTAACTCACCCCGAAACGATCCGACAGCGCGCGGGTCGAAAAAAACGCCTGCCCGGGACGGTGGAATCCGTCCCGAAGCCGGGTAATGAGCTTGGTCTTGAGAAGGGTGACAGCGGCACTGCGCGGGCGGGGCATGGCGATTCGGTTATCATATCGGTTTTTGGCTTTGGCAATCTTTTTATTTTGAATCGGCTCCCGCTGAAGGGTTGGCTGGCCGCATGGAAAGTCCTCGCCCGCTGGAGTCCCTGGTAATCGTCATCATTGGTGGCACGACCGGACTCGGTCTCTCCGCCGCGCAGGCCTGCCTGGCAGCCGGCGCGGCCGGCGTGGTGGTGACCGGGCGCAACGAGAAAAGCGCCGAAGCCGCCCAAGCGGCGCTCGGCTCCCGTGCGGCGACGCTCACCGGTGATGCCATCGACGGAGCCCACGCGGAAAGCGCCATCACTCTGGCCGTGGAGTGTTTCGGGCGGTTTGACGCGCTCTACCACGTCGCCGGCGGCAGTGGCCGGAAAATGGGCGACGGCCCGCTGCACGAGGTGACCGACGAGGGGATCGACGCCACGCTCAGCCTCAACCTCAGCTCGATGATCCGCTCGAACCGCGCCGCGGTGCGCCGCTTTTTGCAGGATGGACGGGGCGGTGCGATTCTCAACATGGGCTCCGTGCTCGGTTGGTCGCCCTCGCCGGAATATTTCACCACTCACGTCTACGCCGCGGCCAAGTCGGCCGTGATCGGATTCACCAAATCCATCGCCGCCTGCTACGCGCCGCACGGCATTCGCGCCAACGTGCTCGCGCCCGCCTTGGTCGAGACGCCGATGGCGAAACGCGCCGCCGGCGACGAGGAAATCCTCGCCTTCATCCGCACCAAGCAACCGCTCGACGGCGGTCGCATCGGCCGTCCATCGGACCTCGATGCCGCCGCGGTCTATTTTCTCTCGCCCGGCTCCGTCTTCACCACCGGGCAGGTTCTCGCCGTCGATGGCGGCTGGGCGGTTTCCGAAGGCCAACTGCCATGAGCGCTCAAAATCCATGGCTGCTGGGTCTCGACCTCGGCGGCACCCGCCTCAAGGCGATCTGCCTCACCCCGGACGGCGGGGAAATCGCGCGCGCCATCGCGCCCACCGGCGGTGAGGATTGGCGGCGGTCGGTGAAATCATGCGTCGCCGGGTTGTTGGAAAAACACGGCCAACCCGCCGCCATCGGCGTGGCCGCGCCCGGCCTGCCGTCCAGGGACGAACGCCGCATCGCCAGCATGCCTGGACGACTCGCCGGGCTGGAAGGACTCGACTGGCAGGAATTCCTGGAATTTGGAAAACCCGTCCGCGTGCTCAATGACGCCCACGCCGCCCTGCTCGGCGAGGTCTGGCTCGGCGCCGCCCGGTCGATGCGCGATGTGGTTCTTCTAACTCTCGGCACCGGTGTCGGCGGCGCGGTCCTATCAGACGGCCGCCTGCTGCGCGGCCACCTCGGCCGTGCCGGCCACCTCGGCCACATCTCGATCCATGCCGATGGCCCGCCCGACATCGTCAACACGCCCGGCAGCCTCGAGGATGCCGTCGGAAACCACTCGCTCAACGCCCGCAGCGGCGGCCGTTTCCAATCGACCGCCGACCTCGTCGCCGCCGTGAAAGCCGGCGACGCCCATGCCGCGGAGATCTGGCGGAAAACCATCCGCGACCTCGCGGCGGGCATCACCTCGCTCATCAATGTGCTCGATCCCGAGGCGGTCGTCATCGGCGGCGGCATTGCCGAAGCGGGCGACGATCTTTTCCTCCCTCTCCGAGCCGAGTTCGACCGCGTCGAATGGCGGCCGACCGGAGTCCGGGTTCCCGTCCTCCGCGCCACGCTGGGCGATTGGGCGGGCGCTTGCGGTGCAGTCTTTCATTCTAACTAAAATTACAACCCGCCAACTCCATGACACCCGCCCTCTCATTCCTGCAGAAATCCCGCGGCCTGATCGACGCGGTCGAAGCCCAGCTGCCTCTCGTGGGTCAAGCCGCCGAACTATTCGCCGGAACCATCCTAACAGGACGCATGGTCCACGTCTTCGGTTCCGGCCACTCGCGCATCATGACCGAGGAAATGTGGCCGCGTTACGGTTCGTTTCCCGGTTGGAATCCGATCGTCGAGCTGTCGCTGTCGTTCCACAACCTCGTGGTCGGAGCCAACGGCCAGCGGCAGGCGATGTTTCTCGAAAACGTCAGCGGACTCGCCGGACGCATCCTGCGCAACTACGACCTGACCACCGAGGACAGCGCGCTGATCGTTTCCTCCTCCGGTTGCAACGTGGTGCCGATCGAGATGGCGGAAGGTTTCCACCAACGCGGCATCAAGGTGGTGGCCATCATCAGCCGGGAACATTCCGACGCCAGCACCAGCAAGCGCGAGGATGGAAAAAAACTCCAGGACTTCGCCCACATCGTGCTTGATACCGGTGCGCCGGTCGGCGACGCGATGGTGAAGATCGACGGGCTCGACACGCCGGTGGCACCGGGCTCCACGGTCGGCGGCTGCCTGATCGTCAATTGCATCAAGGCCGAGGTGGCGAGACTGCTAACGGAAGCCGGCCAGCCGCCGAAGGTCCTCAGCGCCGGCGCGATCGTCGGCGCGGAACGGGCCGTCGAACTATTTGAAAGCGCCTACGACGAACACGCGCACCGCCTCGCCCGACTCTACGCCAACGTCGGCGGCGCCGGGACGCATCCGTGACCCAACTTTGATCCATCCTCATGCCTAACACCACCGCGCCGCTGATTCTGGACCGCATCCCGGTCCTCGCGGAAACCGACATCCTCGTCGTGGGTGCGGGCTCCGCCGGTTGCTGTGCCGCGCTTGCCGCGCGCGGGCAGGGGAGTCATCGCGTGATGCTGATAGAAAGATACGGGTTTCCCGGCGGCACCAGCACGCAGATGCTGGACACCTTCTACGGCTTTTTCACGCCCGGCGAGGATCCCCGCAAGGTCGTGGGCGGCATCCCGGACCAGGTGGTGGACGCGCTCGACACCGCCGGCGCGGTCTTTCTCCGGCCGAACACCTACGGCGCGGGCACCGGAGTGAATTACAACCCGGAGCGCCTCAAGCTTGTTTGGGACGAACTGCTCGCCGAGGCCGCCGTGCGCGTGCTGCTTCACGCCACCCTGGTGGCCGCGGAATCCGACGCGGGCGGTAATCTCACCGGCGTGGTCGTCAGCACCCGGCAGGGGTTTTTCCGGATCCACGCAAGGCGATTCGTCGATGCTTCCGGAGACGCGGATCTTTGCCACCACGCGGGCATCCCGTATGAGAAGGCTGGCGACGTCGATCCCGCGCAGACGCTCACCACCACTTTCCGCATGAGCCACGTGGACCTCGCCGCCTACGAGGCCGCGGGCGGCAAGCAAATGCTCGAGCAACGCATGGCCGCCGCCGTGGAGAAGGGCACCCACCCGCTGCCCCGTAAAAACGGCAGCCTGCATCGCATGAACGCAGCCGGTTGCATTTCCACTGTCGCCGTGCGTGTCGCCGGTCTTGACCCCACCGATTTCGAGCAACTCACCGCCGCCGAGCAGGAGGGGCGCCGCCAGGCATTCATCTACGAACGCTTCTTCCGCGAGTGCGTTCCCGGTTTCGAAGCTTCTAACATCATCGGGCTCTCCCACCACATCGGCGTGCGCGAAACACGGCGCGTTTATGGCGAATACCGCCTGACCCGCGACGACTGCATGAACGTCGCCCGCTTTGACGACGCCGTGCTTCTTTGCGGCGCGCCCATCGAAGATCACCGCCCGGCCACGGACGATTCCCCCGGTGAAACCGCATGGGCCTATGTCCCGGACGGAGCGGCCTACGACGTGCCCTACCGCACGCTCGTCCCCCGCGGGCGCGACGAAATCTGGGTGGCCGGCCGCTGCTTCAGCGCCACCCACGACGCCCACGCATCCTGCCGCTCGATGGCGCAGACGATGGCCATGGGGCAGGCCGCCGGAACCGCCGCCGCGCTCTCATTGGAAACCGCATCCGGTGCCCGGGAACTCTCCATGCCATTGCTGCGCGAACGCCTCAGGGTGGCTGGCGCTTTGCTGGAAACCCCGGCCCGACGCGCCGCCACCGGCCCCGCAGACTGGAATCTCAACCGCTAACAACACCATACTCATTAGACACATCCCATGAAAACATCTCCCCTTCGCACCTCAGTCATCGGTAGCTACTCGTTCCCAAGCTGGCTCGAATTCGCATCCAACAATCTCGGCTCTTTCGGGCCGCACGACCTCGCCGAAGTCCAGGACGATGCCGTGATCACCGCGCTGCACGACCAAATCTCCGCCGGCCTCGATGTCATCACCGATGGCGAGCAGACACGCCTCGATTTCAACCTCTCGTTCTACGGCTACCTCGACGGTATTGAACTGGAATCCGCCTCGCCGCGCCGCTTCGGTCCGCCCGCCCACGACCAGCGCGGCAAGCACCAGGTCATCGGGGAAATCACCGCGCCACGCGGCCTCGGCGTGGTCGAGGAATACAAACGTCTCGTCCGCCTCCAACGGCCGTTTCCAGACTCGCCTCCCGTCACGCTCAAGGCCAGCGTGCCCGGCCCCTACACCATGAGCGGGCGGCTCCTTCCCAACGCGCAATACCAGGACCGCTGGGCGCTCACCGAGGCGCTGCTGCCGTTCGTTAGGCGCGAGCTTGAAGCTCTCGTGGAGGCCGGTTGCACCGAGATCAGCGTGGATGAGCCGTCGATGAGTTGCTATGCCTACCGGGAGGACACCAAACGCTTCGTCGACATCTTCAACCGCACGGTGGAATCCGTCGTCGGCCGCACGCGGCTCTGCACCCACCTGTGCTTCGGCAACTTCAAAGGTCACGCCGTCGGCTTCCGCCGCATCGCGCCGATGTTCCCGGATTTCCTCGATTTCAAGTGCGATGAAATGCACGTGGAAATGGCCAGCCGCGAGTTCGCCGAGATCGAATTGATCTCACAGATCGCCGCCCGCATGGACGTCGCGGTGGGCATCGTGGATGTGAAGAGCTACTACATCGAGACGCCGGAGGACATCGCCAACCGCGTGCGCCTGTGCCTCAAGCACGCTCCGGCGGACCGGCTCGTCTTCGCACCCGACTGCGGCCTCAGCCAGACCGCCCGCTGGGCGGCGAAACGGAAACTCGCCAACATGGTGGAAGGCGTGCGAATCGTGAAACGGGAACTCAAGCTCGAAGCCTGACATGCAGCAGGCCTATCAGAAAGACGACGCGCTCCTCGAAGACATCGCCCGCGCCAGGGCGGAGGGGCGTTCCCGCGTCTGGTGGCTCGGCCAGAGCGGGTTCCTCGTCCACACGCCCGCGGCCACCATCCTGTTCGATCCCTATCTATCCGATTCGCTGACGCGCAAATACGCGGACACCGACAAGCCGCACACGCGCGTCACCGAGCGGGTCATCGCGCCGGAACGCCTGCGCGGCATCGACCTCATCACCAGCTCGCACAACCACACCGACCACCTCGATGCGGAGACCCTCCTTCCATTGTTAGGCGCGAATCCGCAAGCCCGGCTGGTGATCCCGCGCGCCAACCGCGCCTTCGTGCTTGACCGGCTCGGACGCGTCGAATCCTCGCTCGTCGAGATCGACGCGGGCGAGAGCGTTTCGGTCGGCAAGGTCACCCTCCATGGCATCCCGGCCGCCCACAATGCCGTCGAGCGCGACGAACAGGGACGCTGCCGTTTCCTCGGCTTCGTCGCGCAAACCGGCGGGTGGACCTTCTATCACAGCGGCGACACCCTGTTGCACGACGGGCTGGTTCCGGCGCTCGCACCCTTCCGGCCGGATATCGCCTTTGTTCCGATCAACGGCAACAAGCCGGAGCGCCGTGTCGCGGGCAACCTTGACGGCCGCGAGGCCGCGGAACTCGCCAAGGCCATCCATGCCGGCGTCGCCATTCCGCACCACTTCGACCTGTTCGCTTTCAACACCGCATCCCCGGAAACCTTCGCCGCCGAGTGCGGGCGGATCGAGCAGCCGTTCCGGGTGTTGCGCAACGGGGAGGGATTCGACCTGTGAGCTTTGTCAGGACCGTGCTGGGGGACATCGCGCCGGATCAACTTGGCGTCTGTTACGCACACGAGCACATCATCATCGATGACAATGTGGCGACCTTGCGCTTCCCGGATTTCCGGCTGCCGTCAGTCGAAAACGCTATCGCCGAGTTGACCCTGTTTCACGCCCGCGGCGGGCGCGCCATGGTCGATTCGATGCCCTGCGACGCGGGCCGCAACGTGCTGAAGCTCTCGGAGATTTCCCGGGCATCGCAAGTCCACATCCTTTGTCCGACCGGGCTGCATCTGGCGAAGTATTATGACGACGGGCACTGGAGCCATCATTACGGGGTGGAAACACTGGCCGGACTTTTCATCGCGGATATCGAAGAGGGGATTGATCGATATGATTACTCCGGGCCCTGCGTCGAGAGGACATCCCATCGGGCGGGCTTGATCAAGATCGCCACCGGCGGCGTCGATATCAGCGAGCGGGATCGCCGGATTTTCGAAGCGGCCGCCATCGCCCATTTGCAGACGGGCGCACCGATCCTCACCCATGTGGAGGAGGGCAGGGGGGCGATGGAGCAAGTGGAGCTGCTGTCGGCACATGGCGTGGATCTTTCCAAAGTGGTCTTGTCTCACACCGACCGGGCTCCGGACCCCGCCTATCACCGGGATTTCCTTCAGAGCGGCGTGTGCGCCGAATACGACAGCGCTTTCCGCTGGAAGACGGAGGAGAATCCGACCTTGGATTTGTTAGTCGGTCTGCTCGACGAGTTCCCCACCCAACTGATGCTTGGCATGGATGCGGCGCGCCCCACATACTGGAAGAGCTACGGGGGCTCTCCCGGCCTTGGTTTCCTGCTCGACGAATTCACCCGGACCATGTCCGCCAGGGGCGTCGGTGAGGAACAATGGAAACGGATCTTCATCTCAAATCCCGCCTCAGCCTATCACTTCAAACAACGATCATGAAGAAGCCATGGAGAATCGCCGGAATCGAGTTTTCCCACATGCACATGGGGGACCTGCTGCGCTGCGTCGAGAATCATCCCAACGCGGAGATCGTCGGGATTTGCGATCCACTGCCGGAACGGATGCACGAGGCCAGGCGGAATTTCTCGCTGCCCGATGACCAGGTCTTCACCGACTACGAAGCCTGCATGGAGAAAACCCGGCCCGATCTGGTGATCCTCTGCCCGGCGACCGCCGAGCACGCGCTGTGGGTGGAGCGCATCGCGCCCTACGGCGTTCATGTCCTCGTTGAAAAACCCTTCGCCGGCTCGCTCGCCGATGCCGACCGCATGATCGCCGCCATGGCGGGCAGCGGGAAGGAACTCATCATCAACTGGCCGCTGCGCTGGGTGGAAAGCCATGTCACCACCCATCGGCTGATCCGCGAGGGACTGATCGGCGATGTCACGGAAATCCACTATTACGATGGCAACCGCGGACCGCTCTATCATGGCGCGGACAAGATCGAGCGCGAGCCGACGGCCATGGCCAAGGCTGGCAGTTGGTGGTATCAAAAGGAATTCGCCGGCGGATCGCTGCGCGACTATCTGGGATACGGCGTCACGCTCGGCAGCTGGTTCAATGGCGGCAAGGTCCCGCTGGAGGTCACTTCGGTGGTGGCGGGGAGCAAAGGACTCGAAGTGGACGAGCACAGCGTGACCGTGGTCCGCTACGCCACGGGATTGTCCAAGTTTGAAACCCGTTGGGGCACCTTCACCGATCCGTGGACTCATCAACCGCAGCCGAAATGCGGATTTGTCATCCGGGGAACCGACGGCACGATCAGCAGTTATGATTACGAGCCGACCATCCGCATCCAGACCCGCGAACGGCTCGAAGGATACGAGCAGCCGGTCGATGCTTTGCCGGAGGACGGGAAAAACGGCATCGCCTACAGCTTGAGCCGGATCGAAGCGGGACTTCCCGTCGAGGGTCCGCTCAGCCCCGCGCTGGCGCGGATCGGCCAGCAGATTGTGGATACCGCGATTCTCAGCGCGGAAACCGGGAAAACCCAGGCGCTGATCGGAGGCCGGCCATGAGTGACGCCAAGGAAGACGCCCGCGAACTCAAAGCCGCCGCAGCTCCAACCATGGCGGCTCCGGATCTTCCCTATCAAGCACCGGTCCCTGACAACTATCGTCCGCCGATCGCCCTCATCGGCTGCGGCGGCATCGCCAGGAACCATCTCGATGCCTATCGCGGCAAAGGCTATCCGGTGGTCGCGCTGTGCGACAAGAACCTGGAGGCCGCGAAAGCCTTGCGGGATGAGTTTTTCCCCGCCGCGGTCGTGACCGATGATCCCGAGGAGATCTTCGCACGCGTGGACATCGAGGTCGTGGATCTCGCCTTGCATCCGGAGCCCAGAACCCCGCTGATCCGGCGCGCCCTGGAGGCGGGCAAACACGTCTTGAGCCAGAAGCCCTTCGTCACCGACATCCGCGAGGGCCGCAAGCTCGTCGAGCTGGCGGAACAACGCTGCCTCAAACTGGCGGTCAACCAGAACGGGAGGTGGGCGCCGTATTTCAGCTATCTGCGCCAGGCGGTGAAACAGGGTCTGCTCGGCGAGATCGTCTCCTGTGACATCCACATCGCGTGGGACCACACTTGGATCAAGGGGACTCGCTTCGAGGAAATCCGGCACATCGTGCTCTACGATTTCGCCATCCATTGGTTCGACATCGTGACCTGCGTGTTCGGCGAACGTCGTCCGACGCAGGTCTTTGCCAGGACGGAGCGCGTGCCGGGACAGGAAATCGAGCCGCCGTTGAGCGCGGGCGCGCTGGTGAGCTTCGACGGCGGCCTGGCCTCGCTGGTTTTCCACGCGGCCACCCGGTTTTCCCCCTCAGAGAGCACCGTGGTCACCGGAACCAAGGGCACCTTCCGCAGCAGCGGACCGGTTTGCTCCAACGACCGGGTGGTTCTAACCACCGCCGACGGTGAGGCCGGGGTTCCGCTGCAAGGCGCCTGGTTCAACGACGGGTTCGCCGGCGCCATGGGCGAGTTGCTCCGCGCCATCGAGGAAGGCCGCGAGCCGGAAAACTCCGCCCGGGAGAACCTGCGCAGCCTGGAGCTTTGTTTCGCCGCCTTGGCCAGCGCCGATTCCGGCCAGCCGGTCAAACCCGGCGATGTCCTCGAAGTCGCGACGTGAGGATTGTTTGTCAGGTGTGAGGCGGCCTGTCCCGAGCCGCCCGCGCTTGTTCCCGCATCAGATGCGGAACAAATCAAGCCAGACTCCCAGGCGGGTGGTTGATCAGCGGCGGCGGAAGAGCATGAGAAGCCCGAGACCACCGGGCAGCGCGGCAGCAGGGCATCCGGTGTCACCAGGAATAGTGAATCTCGTAAGTCACGATTTTTTCCTCATCCGGTTTGACGGTCACGGGGAACTCGATGGTGTGGCTGTCGAGCTTGCGGAATTCGTCGGACTTCTGTTTGATCTCCCAGTTGTCAAAGCGGGTCAGATGTTCGACCACACGGATCTCGACGGGCTCCTTCTTGTGGTTGCGAAGTTTCACCTCGAACGATTCATCCATCCGGCGGTTGGAGGAGTCCACCTTGTAGGCGGTGCGACGGCGCTCGCCGACGAGGTCGAACGAGTTGCCGAGATAGACGCGCACGGTCTCGTCCTTCGCGGTGTGATCGATGTTGTTTTCTCCGGTGAACTGGAGCGAACCATCGTCGTCGCGACTGTAGAAACGCAGACGTCCCTTGGGCAGCGCCATGCCGAGGTTGTTCTCCTTGCTGTTCTTGAACTCGCGCAGCGTCCAGACCTTCTTGTTGGTTGGAACACCGTAGTCGCCCTCGCCACGGAAGTAGTTCCAGGCGCCGAAGTTCATCGTCGCGCCGTCATAGACATAGATCCTCGGGGCCTTCACGCCCGAGCCGCGGATGAACTCGACCTGCTTGGTCTCCTGATTGCGCAGGGTCACCGGACGGCCGATGGTATAGAGGTGGAACTCGTCGAAGGCTTTCTCGGTGACGGTGTCCGCCATCTCCGCCATCGCCATATTTGCCAGCCCCCTTCGCGCCATGCCTTCCGGCTGCGGCTGCACCTTGTTCACGTCGCCGGCCATGAGTTTGACCTTGGCTTGTTTGAAAGCCGTGCCGCTCTGGTTGTTAAAGGTAATCCAGCCGACGATGTCGATGGTGTCGCCCTTGTCCGCGGCGACGATGTTGTAGTCCGACTTCCAGGACAAACCACCGGTGACATAGGCGATCTCCGCATCGAACTTCGCGGGCTCCGCGGAATTGATGGTCCAGGAAAGCGTCGGGTTGAGAATGGTGTCGTCTCCGAGAGCGGGGAAAACCGGCTCGCCAGGCAGGGAGAACTGGATTTTCTTGTCCACCTCGATGATCGGCTGGGTGGCGGCCCGGCCACCGGGATTGTAGCCGCTGCGGATGATGGTGCCCTGCACCGTGCGGTCCGGCTTGTTAGGTTCGCGGACGTAGAAGTCGATGGTCTTCCCCTCGTTGAGCTGGAGCATCAGGCCGGAGGACACGGGATCGTTGCGGTAGGCCTGCTCGAGGATCTGGAATTTCGCTTTGCCAGCGGAATCCCGCAGGATGACCGAGTCGGTTTCCGCCTGGGCGGTCATGCCGGAGAAACGGGCTTCGTTGATCCCGGGCTTGAGATCGAGCGATACCGTATCGCGGACGACGGCAAAGTTCTGGTTGTAAATGGTCAGCGCGGGATCGGCGGTGACGCTTGGCGCGGCGGCCAGCAGGCCGAAGCCGGCAAGGTTGCGGATGTTGGATAGGTAGTTTGCTTTCATGGATTCGGTGTTTCACGAAAGATGACACCTTCGGAGATAAAACCTTAGTAAAATGTTCCCTCGATCCCCAAATATTTTCCACCAGCATGATGCACGGCTAACGCCGGGCTGCGTTTTGCTGCTTCGGATCCTTGAGGCGTTGGACTGAAGTTCTCGACCACGTTGAGCCGCGCGATTTCGCGGTTGCGTGCGGGGCGTGAGCGGTGATTCTGCGGCGCGATGTTGAAACCCCGGTTGAAGAGCGATGCGTTGACGGGCCGGAAGGCTTTCCGCGAGGCGTTGGCCGGGTGGTTCCTGGAAAACGGGCGGGACTATCCGTGGCGGCGGACTCGGGAGCCGTATGCGGTTTTGATTTCCGAGGTGATGCTCCAGCAGACGCAGATCGCGACGGTGCTGGGCAGGGGATATTACACGCGGTTTCTGGAGACGTTTCCGGACGTGGAGTCGCTGGCGGCGGCGGAGGACGAGCGCTTGCTGAAGGCGTGGGAGGGGCTGGGATATTATCGGCGCGTCAGGATGCTGCGGGAAACGGCGCGGGCGGTGATCGCGGAGCATGGCGGGGAATTCCCGGTGGAGTTGGAGGCGTTGATGAAGTTGCCGGGCGTGGGGCGCTACACGGCGGGTGCGCTGCGGGCGTTCGCGCACGATTTGCCGTCGGCGGTGGTGGATGGAAACGTGGCGCGGGTGCTCTCGCGGGTGATGGGTTTTTCCGCTCCGGTGGATGACACGTCGGGCCAGAAACAGATGTGGGAATGGGCGGAGGCGCTGGCGGACCCGCGGCGGCCGCGGATTTACAACTCGGCGCTGATGGAGCTGGGGCAGAAAATTTGTCGGCCGGGCGTGCCGGATTGTGCGGGCTGCCCGGTGGCGGGGTTTTGCAAGACGCGCGAGCCGGAGTCGCTGCCGGTCAAGCGGCAGAAAACGGTGATCACCGCGGTGGACGAGCACGCGCTGTGGCTGCGCGACGGGAAGGGGCGCTTGCTACTGCACCGCGAGGCCGGCAAGCGGCGCGAAGGCTTGTGGAAACTGCCGACGCGCGAGGCTGCGGAAATCTCCAAGCTGCCCGTGCTCGACGAGCATCGCTACACGATCACCCGCTACCGGGTGACGCTGCGGGTGCACGACGGGTCCGGGGTGAGGAAAAATTTCAAACCGGCGGCGGATGAAATCTGGCAGGAAGAGGAGGCGGTGCTGGCGCTGGCGATGCCCTCGCCCTTCCGTCGGGCGATCGGGCGATTGTTGGGGGAAATTTGAAAACGAGTGTGACGAATCGGACAAAGTATGTTTTTATCGGTCCCGATGGATAAGTTTGTTCAGTGGTTCGGGCTGTTGCTGGCCGGTGGGTTGATGCAGTCGTGTGCGGTTTCTCCTCCCCCGGACACGGTCGCTCCGGGCCGGATGACGCGGCAGATCGTGGCGGAGCGGGTGAGCGCGGTGGTGGTGACGGAGCGGGGAAATCTCGACCGCTGGGTGAGCCGGGATTTCGCGACTTCCCAGGCTCCCGGCGACGCGGATGGCGGCTCGGCGGCACCGATCTCGGCGGACGGATATTTCCTCACCGCGGACCACGTGCTCGCCGGGGTGGATGGGAAAAACGTGTTTCTCATCTACGGCCAAGGCGGCCGCCTGGTGCCGAAGAAGGCACGGGTGGTGTGGCGCTCCGAGGCGGCCGATCTGGCGCTCCTGCACATCGCGGTGAAGACGCCTTATTTCTATCAATGGACGCCGCCGGAACGCTGGCTGCCTGCTGGAAATCTGGTGATTCACGGCGGGATTTCGACGGGTTTCAAATCCGGCGAGGGCAAGCTCGCCACCGCGCTCGCGCCGGAGAGGGCCTTCACCGGCAACCGGAAATTCAAGATCGACATCCCGCTGCAGCCCGGCGACAGCGGCGGGCCGGTGGTGGATGCTTACGGCCGGCTGGTGGGGATCAATTCCGCGGTGGAATTCCTGGTGCCGATGGAGACGGCGTTCTTCATCGATTCCGAGGGCAACCGGCCAAACACCCGCTTCATCGGCGGGTTGATGGAAAAGGATCGCGCCCGCAATCCCGGCGTAAATTGAACCACGATGAAACGATTTGATGAAATGTGGAGGCCGCGCGTCCTCGGTCTGGCGGTCGCCGGGCTGCTGTCGACGTCCTGCGGGCCGGTCGCGGATAGCTGGCGGGCGGGCGGAATGTCGGCGGCGGCCAAGGACCAGATCATGCTGGTGAGGAAGGAGCCGCCGTCATTCGGATACCAGCGGCTGGAGATGGAGGCGCGTGGTTATCCGGACCTCGCTGTCTTCGTGGCGAAGCAGGGACTGCCGGATTTCCTGGCGGAAACGGGCGACCGCGAGCGGCATTATTTCATCCTCTACTATCTGAAAGAGCGCCATGCCTACGCCTGCCGGACCCGCCAGGGAAACAAGCGCGCCTTGGAATTCGCCGGCCCGTATCCGGTCACGGACGGGGAGTTCCGCTTGCTGGACGGATTCCGGCGCGATCCGAGCCGCCAGCCCGAAAATTTCTAAGCCGCGGGAAATTTCTCCTAAGAATCCGGGCGTCCGGCGCGTTCTCCTACCCAGATGTTTGAAAAGACCACGATTCTGTTGTTTGCGGGGGGTTTCCCGCTGTGCGCCCAAGGCGTTTTAGATCCGCTCATCGTGACCGCCACGCGCTCGGAGCAGGCGGAAAGCACCGCGCCTTACACGACGGATTCCCTCGATTCCGTCTTCCTGCGCGACCACTCACCCCGGACGCTGCCCGACGCCATGCAATACATCCCCGGCGTGCTCGTGCAAAAAACCGCGCACGGCCACGGCTCGCCCTTCATCCGTGGATTCACCGGCCGCCAGAACCTGCTGCTCGTCGATGGCGTTCGCGTCAACAACTCCACTTTCCGCGGCGGGCCGGTCCAATACTGGAACACGCTCGATTCGCTTGCCATCGATCACCTCGAGGTGATCAAAAGCCAGGGCTCGGTGCTCTATGGCTCGGATGCGGTCGGCGGCACGGTCAACGCCTTCACGAAATCGTCGGGATTCCGCGACGAAACGGCCGGCCAAGCCTATGCGGGTGGTTCGGCGTTTTACGAATACCGCGCCAATGGCGGCGGCAGTCACATCGGCCGGTTGGAAAGCGAGACTGGTGTGGGTGGGAAATTCGGGGTTTTGCTCGGCCTTTCCGCCAAGGATTACGGCGACATCGAGGACTCCGCCGTCGGTCGCATGCACAACACCGGCTATCCCGAGCAGGATTACGATTTGCGCTTCGACTGGGCGGTTTCAGCCGAATCCACGATCACCTTCGCCTCCAGTTACGTGAATCAGGACGGCATTTCACGTTGGCACCGGACCTTGGATAATCCCGGCTGGACTGACGGCAGCCACGTCGCTGCTCCCGGAAAATGGACGGAAAACACCTACGACCAGGAACGCTCGCTGACTTACCTCCGCTACGCCGGGGAAAACCTGCGGGCCAACGCCCCGGTCAAACGCTGGAGCGCCACGCTTTCATTCCAGACGACCGATGATTCCGAGTTTCAAAACCGCTTCCCGGACAGCCCCGCCACGAATTCCAAAGTGCTCCGCGGCTCCTCTGTTCACGTCGAAACCACCGGCATCGATTTGGTTCTGGAATCTCCCGTCGGGCCGGGGTCGCTGGTGTACGGTTTTGACTTCTATCATGACGATGTCGATTCCTCCGGCTACACATCCAACGCCCTCGGTGGTCCTCGCACCGAGCTGTTGCCGGTCGCCGATGACTCCGACTACGATCTCTTCGGTTCCTACTGCCAATACGTTTTTAAACCGACCGATCGGTTTGAACTGACCGCCGGGGCCCGTTACACCTACGCCGAGGCCACCCTCGGGCGCTTCGCGGGCGGCAGCGACGAGAGCCGCAACTGGGACGATGTCGTCGGCTCGCTGCGCGGGATCTATTCATTGAACGATGGCTGGAGCGTTTACGGCGGTATTTCGCAGGCCTTCCGGGCACCCAATCTCGACGACCTCACCGGAAATTTATCGGCGAAATCCGGCGCTCCGGTCGTCGGCGACCCGGACGTCAATCCCGAGAAGTACATCACCTACGAGCTAGGCGCCCGGCAGCAAACCGAAACCACGTCGCTCAATCTCGCCGTGTTCTACACCGCGGCGGACGAACTGATCGTGTCGTCGTTCACGGACCAGACCCTCAAGACCTCCATCGCCAGCAATGCCGGCGACGGCTACGTTTACGGCGTCGAGTTGGAAGGCGCCTGGCAGTTTCACCCGCAGTGGACGCTGTCCGGGTTCGCCGCGTGGCAGGAGGGCCGGACCGAGTCAGCGACCTTCGTCGGCGGGCCGGTGGAGGAGAAGCCGAATACCCGCCAGCTGCCGCTTTCCGGTTCCGTCGCGCTGCGTTGGGACGATGTTTCCGGGAAATTCTGGGTGGAGGGCCGGATTCTCGCCTCCAATCACGAGGACCGGATCACCGCCGTCGATCAAGTCGCCGACAACCAGCGCATTCCCACCGGCGGCACTCCCGGCTACGTCGTCGCCTCGTTGCGAGCCGGTTGGCATGCCCGTGAAAACCTCGATCTCACCTGCGGCATCGAGAACCTGAGCGATGAATCCTACCGCGTCCACGGCTCCGGCCAGAACGAAGCCGGCCTGAGCGGAATCTTCGGGGTGAAGGTCAGCTGGTAAGCCGGCACGGCATTTTCATTTGAGGGCATTGTTGCAGACCGGGTTGTACGGGATGGCGAGCCTGAGTCCTGAGGGCTCGAAGATCGTGGGCCAAGAGAGGCGGTTGGCGTGGCGGGTTCGGTACCGCGCCACGGTGCCATCGTGTTGTCGTCAAACATGGTCTTCATGCGAGCCAAACAAAGACGAAACAGGGCGCTTGGTTTAGGATTTTCTCCGGATCATGCTCCTGCCAACTATCAGGTCCTTGAAAAATAACGCCCAGGAAAAATCCACGCCTTGCCGGTTCCGGCCTGTCGGGGCCGGAGCAAAACTAGACAGAGACGGTTCAAAACTAGACACCGGCGACGGAGCAAAACTGGATTTCTGGGGGATTGCGCCGTAAGTGACTGGTATCGAGCGGATGCGAAGT
>JBFZFJ010000013.1:0-10669 GCA_041306405.1 Verrucomicrobiales bacterium
TTCCAGATCCGCTCGCAGGAAGCCTCGTCCGGGGCGCGCTCGATGAAGGTGGCGCCGAGTTTCGTTAAAAGCTGATGGAGTTCCTCGATCTCCGAAAGAGTGGCGGCGGGGCGGCCGTCGATCTCGACGATGAGGTGGGCGTTGCCGGGCGGGAAGACGTCGGCGCCGAGCTTTTTGCGGGCGGCGGCGAGGGTGAAGGTGTCGGTGATCTCGAGGGCGGACGGAAGGTGGCCGGCGTTGAGGATGGCCTGCACGGCGGCGGCGGCCATTTCGAACTCGGGGAAAATGGCGGCGAGCATCGCGCGGCTCGCTGGCTTTGGGATCAGCCGGAGAGTGGCTTCGGTGACGATTCCTAACATTCCCTCGGCGCCGGTGAAAAGGCCGACGAGGTCGAAGCCGGTCTTGTTCTTGTGCAGCCGTCCGCCGGTGCGGAGGATTTCGCCGCTGGCGAGCACGACTTCCAGTCCTAACACGTAACTGCGGGTCACGCCGTATTTCAAACAGCGCGGGCCGCCGGCGTTGGTGGCGATGTTGCCGCCGATCGAGCAGTCCTTGAGCGAGGCGGGATCGGGCGGGTATTCCCAGCCGACGGCGTGGGCGGCGGCCTGGAGATCGCCCGTGATGACGCCGGGCTGGACGACAGCCACGCCGTCCTCCGGGTGGATGCCGAGGATGCGGTTCATCCGCGCGGTGGAGAGCACGATGCCGCCCCGCACCGGCACGCAGCCGCCGACGTAGCCGAAGCCCGCGCCGCGGGTGGTGACGGGGATTTTCCGCTCGCTGGCGAATTTCAAGACCGCGGCGACATCGGCGGTGGACTCGGCGAAAACGACGACGTCGGGCGGATGGCTGGCGGACCACTTGTCACCGGAGTTCGCGGCGAGGATCTCGGCGGCGGCGGAGAGTTTCCGAGCGCCGATGAGAGCGGCGAGGGGAGCGAGCCAGTCGTGGGATGGGGAATTCATTTCAGCGGCCACCAACATCATGGACGCCGCCCCGCAGCGTCAACCTCCGACCCTGCCGATTTGCCCCTTGAGGAATGGGGTGCGTGGCGGTGGAGCACCCGTCTTCACCTTGTTCCGTTGTTTGGCGAGCTGCGGATGCATGAGTTGTTCCAGAATGACCGGCTGCGGTTGCAGTTCAAGCGGGGCCAGTGGAAGTGGCCGCCGCGCGACGAGCCGGGACATCGAGTGGAAGCGGTGCACCGGCCTGCCAGCCGAGTTCGCCGAGTAGGCGGGGTAGCAGGAGAGCGCTTTCGTGAGAGTTTTCGATCTCGGCTTGGAATCTGCCGCGGACCGGGCAGGCTCGCCCCGGAATGAGAGTGATCACCGCCGACCAAGTCCACGCCGCGCTGCGTTTCCCGGATTTCATCGATGCCCTGTGCGAAACGTTCGCCGGGCACCACACCATGCCGCCGCGGCAGGTGATGCTGCTGGACGAGGCGTCGGGCAGCCATGACGCATTCGCCATGCTGCCGTCCTGGAATGACGAGGTGATCGCGCTGAAGGCGTTCACCTATTTCCCGGGAAACCAGCCGCCTAACCGCACCTTGTATTCGCAGATCCTGGTGTTTGACCGGAAGTGCGGCGAGCCGCTGGCGCTGGTGGACGGGGTGAGTGTGACGTGTTGGCGGACGGCGGGGGTGTCGGCGCTGGCCTCGCGTTTCCTGTCCCGCGCGGACTCGGAGACGCTGCTGCTGTTGGGGACCGGCAAGCTGGCTCCGTTTCTCATCCGCGCCCACGCCAGTGTCCGGCCGCTGAAGAAAGTGCTCATCTGGGGCCGCTCGCCGGACAAGGCCGCCGCTCTGGTAGAGTCGATGGCGGGGGAACTTTCCTGGCTGGAATTTCAAATGACCACGGATCTCCCGGCGGCCTGCGGGCTGGCGGACATCGTGGTCTGCGCCACCGGCTCCCAGGACATCCTGGTGCGGGGGGAGTGGATCAGGCCCGGCACCCACACGGATTTCCTCGGCAACCACCACGCCACCAAGCGCGAGTGCGACACCGAAATGGTGACCCGATCCCGGGTCTTCGTGGACACCCGGGTCAACTGTTTCAAGGAAGCGGGCGAAATCCTCGTCCCGGTGACGGAGGGGGTTTTCTCGACGGATCAAGTGGCGGGGGAGTTGTCCGAACTTTGCCGGGGCAGCGTGACCGCACGGCAGAATCCACAGGAAATCACGCTCTTCAAATCCGTCGGCTGCGCACTCGGGGACCTGTGCGGAGCCGTGAACACCTGGCGCTCGTTGGCCCGGCAATGAATCCTAACCGGCTGACGCCCTAGCCATGAGTCCGATATTTCATATGATACCTCGCCCCCGACACTTCCTGTTTTTCGCCGCGTTGCTCACCCCCGTTTGGGCGGTCGAGCTGATATCGCCACCGGTGTATGAAACCCGCACCGAGCATGACTGCAATGGTATCGGCAAGTTCTACATGGGGCGTGAAATCGCCCACGTCATGGGCCACCAGGCGGCGGACTGGTTGGAGCGGCCGCAACGCGAGGACGAGGAGCGCACCGACCTGCTGATCGCCGCGCTGAAATTCCGCGACGGCGAGGTGGTCGCCGACATCGGCTGCGGTTCCGGGTTCATCAGCCGCAAGATCGCCGGCAAGATCGGCAAAACCGGCGTGATCTACGGCGTCGAGATCCAACAGGAAATGCTCGATCTGCTGGCGAAGCGCATGGCGCAGTTCAAGATCGACACGGTCAAACCGGTGCTCGGCACCACCACCGATCCGAAACTCCCGCCTGCATCTTGCGACACCATGATCCTGGTCGATGTCTATCATGAGTTTGATTTCCCCCATGAAATGGTTCACCACATGATCGCCGGATTGAAAACGGGCGGCAGGCTGGTTTTCGTGGAATATCGCAAGGAAGACCCTGCGGTTCCGATCAAGGAGATCCACAAGATGAGTGAGGCGCAGGTCAAAAAGGAAATGACCGCGCACCCGCAACTCGAATACGCCGAGACGATCGGCGCGCTGCCGAGGCAGCACATCATCGTCTTCAGGAAGAAGTGAGAGGCGTCACTTGCGGCTGATCACATGCACGCCCTTTTTACTTCCCGCGGCGAACTCCAGCTTTCCGTCGCCGTCCAGATCCACGGCGAGGACCTGGCAGCCGACTCCTGAGTCGGAGTCGATCACCTCGGCCTCCCAACGCACGCCGTCGCCATCCTTGCGATTGTAGAAAATGACGGCGAGCGCCGGATCTTCCGCGCCGGGGTCCTTGCCGTTGTGGGCGTAGTAACGCTTGCCGGTGGTGAAATCGATCCGACCGTCGTTGTCAAAATCACCGCGCTCGAGGGCGTGGAGTTGGCTGAACTGAAGCCCGTTCGGTCCGGACTTGGCGGGGTCCTCCGGCAGGATTTCATGCCTGAGGAATGCGGTCTTTCCATCGGCCGGCTTGTTTTCAAACCAAACCAGACCGTAGCCATGGCCGTTCAGCGAGGTGATCATGTCGTTGTCGCCATCGCCATCGGCATCGAAGACGAGCATTTGTGCTCCGCCGGCTCCGGCAAACGGTTCCTGATGCCGGACCCACGCCCCGTCTTTTGCCGCAGGCTGCTCGAACCAGCCGGATTTTTCGATGATGTCGGCCCGGCCGTCACCATTCAGATCGCCCACGCCGAGGCCATGAATGTAGGGAGTTTTGGCGAGCTGGTCGGAGATCGCGATGAAGCTCCACGGCCGGGTCACGTCCGACCAATCGACTTCCGCGTAGCCGAATTTCCCGCCCTGCATGCAAATAAGTTCCTTCTTCCCGTCGCCGTCGAGGTCGGTCCACAGCGGGCTCTCGGTGGCAGCCTCCTTCATGACCTGATAGGCGGGCCAGTCGCCTTCCTTGCCCGGATTCAAATAGAGCGTGAGATCGCGGCCCGGATGGCTGGCCATGAGAATGTCGTTTTTGCCGTCGCCATTCAGATCATCCACCCAGCTCAGGAAGGAATCCTCCATGTAAGACTTCACCGGCATGGCCCGACCCGGCCGGTAATTCCTCACCTCGCGGAAATCCGGCCCCTTGATCCAGAAGGCCCCGGCGACGAGATCGGCCACCCCGTCACCATCCAAGTCCCCGGCCGACAGGCCTTCCGTGAGAAACTCCGGCGTCACCACCTGCTTTTTCCAAGCTTTCACCGCCGGCACCTGCGCCAGGCCGATCGCCATCACTAACAAACTCGCGGGGAAAATCAACGGACGTGCCTTCATGCCCTATGAACGGTCGGAACGCCCCGCATCTTTCATCGCCGGGCGGGGGATTCCGTCGTGGCCGGCATTCGGCGGTGAGGAACGCCGGGCGGGCGGAGGGGGGGGATCGTTCATGGATGCGGCGGTGCCTTTCTGCTATTTGTCAGGGATTCCGCAACTTGCACCGGAAACCGGAAAAACAATCGCATTCCGCCAATTTCGTTAGTCGCCTCGTGGTTTGGGATGCTCCGCCACTCACGAAAAACCCCGCCAGCGGACGGACCGTTGGCGGGATTGCAAATCAGGCGGAGTGGCCGGACGACTCAGTATTTCTGAGAACGGACGTGGTCGAAGCCGGTTTCGAATCCGAGCTCAGGCGGGAATTCGGAGAGGCCGTCGTGCGGGTTCATCTCGATGCGGTTGTCTTCGCCGCAGCGTTCGTAAGGTGGCTTGAAGGTGCCGCGATAGGTCGGGCAGGTGAAGGTGAAGAGTTCGTAGAAACCGTAGCCGAGGCGGCGCAGCGCGCGGCTCGTGCCATCCACCGTGCCGTAGGTCGAGCCGCCCTTGCGGCCGTATTGCTCGTTCTTGCGGACGATCTGCTCGGGGATTTCGATGAATCCGTAAAGGATGTTGCTGAAGGCGCGGCCAAGCTTGCGCGAGGCCGTGTAGGTGGAGCCCGGAGGCGCTTGGATGTCGGCGACGACGACGCTGCTCAAGGCTGCGAAGGTGGTAGCAATAACGAGGAGTTTTTTCATGCTGAGGAGAACGTAATTAATCTGAATCGGGGTTGGCAACGGATTTTTCAGGATTCGTGGATTTTTACAATTCGAAGCTGAGCACGCGGATGATTCCGGGAGTGGCGCGGAGTTGGGCGAGGAGTTCGGCCGGTGGCTCGGTGTCCACCTCGATGACGGTGACGGCGCGTTTGCGGTCGCTGGTGCGGCTGAGCGCCATGTTGGCGATGTTGACGGACGCGCTGCCCAGCGAGGTGCCGATGGTTCCGACGATGCCGGGGCGGTCGTCGTTTTCCACGAAGAGGAATTTGCCGGTCGGGTTGGTTTCGACGTAGTGGCCGGCGATGTGGACGATGCGCGCGGACTTGCCGAAGAAGGTTCCGGCGACGGTGCAGACTTCGTTGCCCTTGACGGCGGAAACCTCGATGAGCTCGGCGCAGTTGGTGGCGAGGGCGACGGTCGATTCCGTGACGCTGATTCCGTGCGACTTGGCGATGGCGGGGGCGTTGATCAGGTTGACCTGCGCCTCGTTATGGGCGGCGGAGAGGTAGCCGGTCAGCACCTTGCGGGTGATCAGCTCGGTATCGAGCTCGGAAACCGGGCCGAGGTAGGAAACGCGGATGGCGTCGCACTGCGCGGGGGCGATTTTCGAGAGCAGCTTGCCGAGCGATTCGGCGAGGTTGAGATACGGGCCGACGCTTTCGAGGGTGCGGCTGTCGAGGTTGGGCATGTTCACCGCGTTAACGATTTCGCCGCTGAGGAGGAAGTTTTTCACCTGGTGGGCGACTTCGATGCCGACGTTTTCCTGGGCTTCCGCGGTGGAGGCGCCGAGGTGGGGCGTGAAGACGCATTTTTTCACGGAGAACAGCGGGAAATCGGCGGGCGGCGGCTCGACTTCGTAAACGTCGAGCGCGATGCCGCCGAGGTGGCCGGCGTCGATGGAGGCCTTGGCCGCGGCTTCATCGACGAGGCCGCCGCGGGCGCAGTTGACGATGAGCGCGCCCTTGTTCATCAGGGCGATGCGCTCGGCGTCGAGGACGTGCTTGGTGTCGGGGGTAAGCGGGATGTGAAGGGTGACGACGTCCGCGCCGGTGAGGGCGATGGCGGCGCTTTCCGCGAGCTCGACCTTGAGCGATTGGGCGCGGGCGGCGGTGAGGAAGGGGTCGTAGGCGACGACGGTCATGCCGAAGGCCTGCGCGCGCTTGGCGAACTCGGTGCCGATGCGGCCCATGCCGAGGATGGCGAGGCGTTTGCCGAACATTTCCACGCCGGAAAGCGTTTTGCGGTCCCATTTGCCGGCGATCATCGAGCTGTGCGCCTGGCCGATGTTGCGAGCGAGCGAGAGCATCAGGGCGAAGGCGTGCTCGGCGGTGGAAATGGTGTTGCCGCTCGGGGTGTTCATCACCACCACGCCGTGGTCGGTGGCGGCGGAGCGGTCGATGTTGTCCACGCCCACACCGGCGCGGCCGATGGCTTTGAGGTTCTTGGCGGCGGCGAAAACTTCCGGCGTCACCTTGGTTTCGGAACGAATGACGAGGCCGTGATAGTCGCCGATGATCTTGAGCAGTTCGTCCGGCTTGAGGCCGGTGTTCACATCGACGGAAATCTCCGGGGCGGAGCGCAGGGCGTCCACGCCTTTTTCCGAAATAGGGTCAGAAACCAACACACGAAAAGTTGCCATAGAGGCGGGGGATTAACCCACCGGCCGCTTGCTGGCAAGATTTGCGATGGAAAAATTCGCGACGTTTCCCGGATGCCGGGAAATCCAACGGATCACTTGATTTCCATGCCGCTCTTGGGCCAGATCCAGCGCTGGACCTTGCCGTTTTTGATCAGGGCTTTGGCTTGGATGGTTTTGACGCCGAAAATGGTTTCCGCTTTGTACGAGGCGAGGCCGGTCTGATAGGTTTCGCCATCGATGGTCTCGTCGGCCTCGGCCTTCCAAGCCAGGACCTGGTCGAAGGTGAACTCCTTGATCTGGCCGGTGCGGACGCTTTCCTGCATCAATTTCACCGCGTCGGTGGGGCCGCCTGCTGTCGCAGGAGCGGGAGTTGGAACGGGAACGGGAGTCGGTTCGGGTGCGGGAGTTGGGACGGGAGTTGGGACGGGAGTTGTTTCTGGCGGCGGCTCGGGGGCGATTGGCGGCTCCACGATTTTCACCTCCGGCGGCACGGCCGGGACCGCTGTCGGGGCGGGAAAGTTTGCGGCGATTTGCTGCAAAAGGTCGGTTTCCCGGACGGGCACCGTGCCGAGAAACGCGCCTTGGCCGGGGCTGATGATGACCTTGGCGCCTTCGACGCGGACCAGCGTGATGCGGTTGCCGGCGTCGATGCTCATGGTCAGGCCGGTCGCCGGGTCGGACACTTTCGCCCCGCCCTTCAAGAGAACCTGCTTGGGAAGTTGTTCCGGGCCGAGGGCTCCGAGATCGATCTCCAGAGCTCGGTCGGCGCGCTGCTGGATCTTCGGACCAAGCCTCGAGGGGGTCGGCGACTTCCCGGTGAGTCCGAGTCGCAGGTGGGGCTCGGCTAGATAGCCAAGCGTGCCAGCCGCTGCCATGCCAATGAGGGTGGAGATCAATCTCATCTGTGTGGCTGATACGTAACGACGGAGCGAATCCTTGGAAAGAAATTTCAAAATGGCGATGATTCTCCGCTGGCGGCCTCCAAATGCGCCAAAGCTTTCTGGTAGCTGGCATTGCCGAGGTAGTGCCGGAGCTGCGCGTCCACCGAGGTCCGGTGCGCCGCAGTCCATGCGGAAATTTCCTCGGAAACCGCCTTGAGCGCCTCAAGATGTCCCGCCGCGTCGCGATCCCGCCAGGCGTGGTCGGCGATGATGGCGATGCGGCGGCGGAGGAGTTCGATCAATTCGGAGGTCATGGGAGTCGGGAGAATACGGTCACGTGCGGGGCCGACTTATCGCGCTTTGCCGGGGCAAGATCCAACGCGAATTCAGCAGGAATGCGGGGATACGCGATCGCGGAGGGGTGGCATTCCCCGTGAAATCGATGTTGCCAGTCCGATCAAAAACGGTCATTGAGGGGAAAACGGTCGTCGCCATCGCGGACGACGCGTTTGACTATTGCAGCACAGTAACCTGTGTCCAAATCCCGTTCGGCGGTGACGACGCTGGAGGTGACGGATCTGGTTTACGAGGGAAGCGGAAAGGTCGGCCTGGCCTTCGAGAGCCAGGGAAACAGCAAGTGGGGGCGGGTGGTCCTCACCTTTCCCGCGGATTTCACCTGGAGTAATGAGAAGAGGGCGGCTTCGGTGAGTTTCCGCACCAATCACCCGGACTATCCGAAGATCACGCTTCCCATCCAGTTCGTTGGCGCGCCGCCGGTCGCAAGCGCCGCGCACTGGGCGGCGGTCCCGCGGCTGTTTTCTAACGCGAGGCGATGACCTCGACGGTGAAGCCTTTCAAATAGCCGGTCTCCGGGATGGCGATGAGGATCGGGTGGTCGGCGCGCTGGGCGTGGTTCATCACGAGGCGGGCGGACTTCTTCGCGTCCACCGAGGCGTCCACGAGGTTCTGCATGAACAGCTCGCGGGAGGCGTGGTAGGAACAGCAGAAGGTGGAAAGCAGGCCGCCCTTGTCCAACAGCTTGAGCGACCGCAGGTGGATTTCCTTATAACCGCGCATGGCGTCCATGAGGGTGGCCTTGTTGCGGGTGAAACTCGGTGGATCGAGGATGATCATGTCGTAGTCCGGCTTCGCGTGTTTGAGGAAATCGAAGACGTTGTGTTCGAGCACTTCGATTTCGACGTTGTTGAGCGTGGCGTTGTGGCGGGCGGCGGCGCAGGCGCTGGCGGAGACATCGACCGCGGTGACGTGGGCGGCGCCGGCCTTGGCGCAGGCGAGGGCGAAGCCGCCCTGGTTGGTGAAGCAGTCGAGCACGCGCTTGCCCTTGGCGAGGGAGGCGACTTCGGCGTGGGCCTGGAGTTGGTCGAGGTAGAGGCCGGTTTTCTGGCCGTCGAAGAGATCGACCTCGAAGATGAGACCGTTGGCGGTCACCTGAAATGCGCCGGGGTTTTCGCCGTGGAGCATCTCGATGCCGGGCTCCATGCCCTCGGCCTTGCGGTAGGGCGAATCGTTGCGGAGGACGATGGAGGCGGGGTTGAGCAGGGAAATGAGCGCGTCGCGGATGATTTCCTTCCTCAGGTCCATGGCGAGGGTGAGCGTCTGGACGGAAAGGTGGTCGCCGTAGCGGTCGACGATCAGGCCGGGCAGGCCGTCGGACTCGGACCAGACGAGGCGGGCGAGCGTTTCGTCGATGCCGCGCTGTTTGCGGTGCTCGATGGCCTGGCCGATGCGGCGGGTGAAGAAGTCCAGATCGAGGTCCTGTTTGCGGCGGGAGAATCGGCGGGCGACGATTTGCGACTGCGGATTGTAGATCGCGGTGCCGAGCGGGCGGTCACGAAAATCCTTGAGCGTGATGACATCGCCGGGTTGCGGATTGCCGAAGGATTTCTTGATCTCGGTGGCATAAATCCACTCGTGACCGTGGAAAATGCGTGCTCGGGGTGAAATGATGATGCCTGCCATGGGGCGGGAATGTCGGTCCGGGAAGGGGGGATTGTCGAATGCGAAACGAGGGAAGAGTGAATTCCGCTGCGAATTCCTCTTGATCCCACCCGCCGGAGCCCCTACGCAAGTGGCTACCAACCATGGGACAACAATCTAAAAAGATCATCAAACGCCGTCGCCGCGCCGATTACTTGAAGCGCAAAGCAGCATCGGCCAAGCTCGGCGGCCTCGTAAAGAAGCCAGCCGTCAAGAAGGCCGAAGTGGCGAAAAAAGCTCCTGCGAAGAAGGCTGCCGCGAAAAAGGCTCCTGCGAAGAAGGTTGCCAAGAAGGTTGCCGAGGAGACCGCGGTTGAGGCCGTTGCTCCGGAATCCGTCGAAGCCGTCGAAGCCGTCGAAGCCGTCGAAACCGCCGCCGTCGAAACGACGGAGTCCGCGGAGGCTTGAGGTTTCCGACCTGCTGAATTTCCCAACGGGCCGCCCTGAAAAGGGCGGCTCGTTTTATTTTGAGAACGGCCGCACGACGCTTCTCCAAAGGTTGACGCGGCGGGGCGGGGGATGCACGTTGCGGCCATGAACGCGACGGTGAATTACAAGATCGGCAACGAGAAGCTGGTGAAAGTGCTCGAAGGCGCGTCGTCGCATTTGCGCGGCCTGCTCGACCGCCAGGGCCGGCCGGACGGTGCGCTGCGGATCGCCGTGGTCGGCGGTGGTTGCTCGGGACTGCAGTATAAAATGGACCTTGTGGACGGCCCGCGCGACCGCGACATCCTGGTCCCCAGCAACGGCGTGAACGTGGTGATCGACCCGAAGAGCGCGCTCTTCGTCAGCGGCAGCGAGCTGGATTTTTCCGACGATTTGCAGCAGGGCGGCTTCAAGGTGAGCAATCCGAACGCGGTGGTCACCTGCTCGTGCGGCGAGAGCTTTGCGGCCTGAGCACGAAGAGGGTTGATTAATCCGCCAAATCCCGGACGTTTCCAGCCAGATGAACTTTCAGAGCGTCGTGACGATCACCGGTTTTGCCGCGTGGATGACGATCGCGGCAGCCGCTCCGGACACGTCCGCGCAATCCGGCCTGAAGGCTCCGGGGAAATCCCTGGCCGCGCTGATCGAGGATTTGGCGGATGAAAAATTCCGGGTCCGCGAAAACGCTTCCCGTGAAATCTGGAAAGCCGGCGAGTCCGCGCTGCCGGCCTTGCAGGAGATCGCGGCGGGGAAAGAT
>JBFZFJ010000014.1:0-3638 GCA_041306405.1 Verrucomicrobiales bacterium
GCCGGTGATGGATAGGGAAGATGGGGTGGCCACGGCGGGTGCTGCGGGAATTCCTGCCGGCATTTACAAAGTGATTTGTCCGCCGAGCTCGACGACGCGGCCGGGAGGAAGCTGGAAATAAGCAGTCGCGGGAGAGGCGTTGCGGGCCATCGCCGCGAAAAGCGAGAGACGGAGCCGGTCGATGAAAGTCGCTTTTTTCCCGACGCCGTAGGTTTCGCGGCCGAGGAAATAAGTCGCCTTGCCCGGTTGGAAACGCGCGCTCTCCGGCATCCTGAGTTTCAGCGCGGTGGGCACGTCGGGAGTTTCCGCGAAGCCGAAGCGCAGGGTCGCGCGATGCACGCCGTCTCCCAGATCCTCGTAGTCCAGCATCTCGCCCGGATTCGCCCGCGGTTGGTCGAGCGTCATGACATGCAGGAGGATCACCCGCTCGTGCAGGACCTGGTTGTGCTTCAAATTATGCAGCAGCGCGGTAGGCACTTGCAGGCCTTTGCCGCTCATGTAAATCGCGGTGCCGGAAACCCGGTGGATTTTGCCTTTGTGCAGATCCTTGAGCAAGACATCGATCGGCAGCGAGTCTCGCAAGATCCGCGCATACAAGCGCTGGCGGCCCCAGATCCAGATCAGCATGATCGACATCACCACGGCGGCGATCAGCAGCGGCAGCCAGCCGGACGGATAGATCTTCAAGGTGTTGGCCGCGAGAAAGGCCGCCTCAAAGGTCAGGAACAAACTGGTGACCACCGCCGCCTTGGCCTTGGACCAGCCCCAGACGGCACGCGCGGCGGAGAAAAACAACAAGGAGGTGATCGTCATCGTCACCGAAATCGCGATTCCATAAGCCCCGGCCAGCGCGCTGGAGGTCTTGAAGGTCACCACCAGCAGGATGCAGGCGACCGCGAGCACGTGGTTCACCGCAGGGACGTAGACCTGCCCCACGGAGTGCTCGGAAGTGTATAGCACCTGCGTCCGCGGCATGCAGCCGAGTTGCACCGCTTGTGCGGTTAGGGAGAACGCGCCGGAAATCAGCGCCTGGCTGGCGATGATCGCTGCGCCCGTCGCGAGAATCGTCAGCGGCAATTGCAGCAGCGGTGGAGCCAGCAGGAAAAACGGGCTGCGGATCGCGGAGGGATCCGCTGTCAGCAAGGCCGCCTGGCCGAGGTAATTCAGCGCCAAGGCGGGAAACACCACCGAAAACCACGCGACACGGATGGGCTTGGTGCCGAAGTGACCGATGTCCGCATAGAGCGATTCGCCACCCGTCACCGCGAGGAAAACGGCGGCTAACAATGGAAACGCATGCCGCCACTCGCGGACGAGAAACGATCCGCCCTCCCACGGGCTGATCGCCCACAGCACTTCGGGATGCACGCACAGCATCCGGATTCCGAGCGCGCCGAGGGTGACGAACCATAACAGAATCACCGGTCCGAAAAGCTTCCCCACCGTCCCCGTGCCGAATCGCTGGATGTAGAAAAGCACGGTCAGCAAAGCCACCGCGAGCGGCACCGCCCAATGCGAGAGCATCGGCGCGCTCACCGCCAGCCCCTCGACCGCGCTCAACACCGAAATCGCCGGAGTCAGCATGCCGTCCGCATAAATCAGCGACGCTCCCGCCAGGCCGAACATCAGGATCTTTTTCGGGTCCTTGCCACCGAGACTCCGGAGCGCGCCGCGGATCAAGGTGGACAGGGCCAGCACCCCGCCTTCGCCCTTGTTGTCGAGCCGCAGGATGATCAGCAAATATTTCACCGTCACCACCATCACCAGCGACCAGACGATCAGCGAGGCGGCGCCCACCAGGTTCTGAGGGCTGATCGGCGCTCCGTGGTGGCCGGAAAAACATTCGCGGAACGCATAAAGCGGGCTCGTTCCGATATCGCCAAAAACAATGCCCAGGGCAGCGAGAGTGGTTACCGAGAGGTGAGGTTTGTGGCCCGAGTGGCCTCCGAGGGAGTCGTTCATCGTCGCGAAGCGGATCGCTCGCACGGGCTTCAAACCATTTCCCACGGGTGCTGACCAGCCAATTTACGCCCGCAAAATCCCGATCATAGGTCTTGGCGCGACCGCCCGGCAGGTCCAACCTGCGCTGACTTTTTCAATGAGCACTGTTCTGGAAACCATCGATGGCGGCACCCGCTATCTCGAAAAGCGCGGCATCGAGGACGCCCGCCGCAACATGCAGATGCTCGTCGCCCGCCAACTCGGCTGCACCCGGATGGACCTTTACCTCCAGTTCGACCGCCCGCTCGAGGAAACCGACCTCAGTCCGCTGCGCGAAACCTTGAAAAAGCGCGGCGAAGGCATCCCGCTCCAGCACCTGCTCGGCACCGTCTGGTTTCACAAACACGAGTTCAAGACCGACGCTCGCGCCCTCATCCCCCGCCCCGAAACCGAGGAACTCGCCGAATGGATCTTGAAATGGGAGCTCCCCACCGAGCTCGAAATCCTCGACATGGGCTGCGGCTCCGGCGTGCTCGGCCTCACCCTCGCCGCCGCCCGCCCCGGCTGGAGTGTCACCCTCGCCGACGTCTCGCCGGACGCGCTTTCCCTCGCCCGCGAAAACGCCGCCTCCCTCGAAATTTCCAACGCGGATTTCCTCCAAAGCGACCTTTTCACCGCCATCGACGCCCGGTTCGACGGCATCGTCGCCAATCTCCCCTACGTCCCGGAAGCCGAGCGCACCACCCTCACCCGCGAGGTCATGCACGACCCCGCGCTCGCACTTTTCAGCGGCCACGACGGCCTCGACCTCATCCGCCGCTTCATCCCGGAGGCATTCCACCGCCTCAAGCCCGGCGGCTGGCTCGTCCTCGAAATCGGCCACGATCAGGCTTCACAGGTCGCGGAAATTTTACAAACGTCCGCCTTCACCGCCATCGAAGTGAAAACCGACCTGTCCGGAATCGCCCGGTTTCCCTTCGCCCGGCGGCCGTGAAGAAGTTGAGAGTTGATGGTTGAAAGTTGAGAGAAAGTCCAAGAACAGTCAAAACGGACCGCGGGATTCATCCCGGCTTTCATTCATTCATTCATCCTCTTCCCTCTCGACCATTTCGTTTCTGACTCTCAACTCTCAACCACTCACTCTCAACTCCACATGGACAAACTCCTCGTTCACGGCGGTGCCACCTTGCGCGGCTCGATCAATATTTCCGGCTCCAAAAACGCCTCGCTGCCCATCCTGGCCGCCGCCATCCTCACCGGCGAGGACTGCATCATCCGCCGCGTGCCCGACGTCTCGGACACCAACTACATGATCCAGATCCTCAGCGCCCTCGGCGCGGATGTGGAGCGTTCGTCCGGCACCGTCCGCATTTCCTGCGCCGAGGTCATCGATGAAGCGCCTTACGAACTCGTCCGCCGGATGCGCGCCTCGATCTGCGTGATGGGACCACTGCTCGCCCGCAACGGCCGCTGCGTCGTCTCGCTTCCCGGCGGCTGCGTCATCGGCGACCGCCCGGTGGACCTGCATTTGCGCGGACTCGAAGCGCTCGGCGCGAAAATCGAATTCGAAGGCGGAAACATCACCCTCACCGCCCCCGACGGCCTGCGCGGCGCGGAAATCGACCTCCGCGGCACCCACGGCCCGACCGTACTCGGCACCGACAACGTCATGATGGCCGCCACCCTCGCCGAGGGCA
>JBFZFJ010000015.1:0-14579 GCA_041306405.1 Verrucomicrobiales bacterium
CGCCGGGAAAATCGTGATTCCCGCGGATCTTCCACCGACGACCGCGCCCTGTCCGCATTGCAGCGGCGTGATCACGTCGCCCGAGCTTGAAGTCCCGGTCGCGCCCGTCGCGGCATTCCAGCCTCCGCCGCCGCCAGCCCCTGTCGTGGAGAAAACTCCGCCCGCTCCTCCCGCGGAAATTCCTCCAACTCCCGCTTCCCTGAAAACCGAGGAACCGCCGGCCAAGGAGCCCCCCCCGGAACCCGTCCCGTCTCCCCGGAAATACGCGCCCAAAGCCAGCAAGCCGCCGCGCAGCGGTCTCATTCCGGCCATGCTGGTCCTGCTCGCGCTGTTTCTGCTAGCTCTTGGCGGGGTTTATTACACCTCGTTGGAGATGGGCCAGAACATCGAACCGCCAACCGTCAAGGCCGCCTCGGGCGACCCGAAGGTCAACGAGGCGAACTACATCCGGGTCGGCTGGCAGAAAGACGCCTATCAACTTCTTCGCGGCTACATGGCGGCCACCAGCGACAAGGAAAAAGTCCCCTTCATTCTCAACGGCGGCGAACTCGCTTCCAAGATCGAAGACTTCTACGGCGGCGGCGTCATCAATGATTCGGACACCCCGGCGGAGGCGTTTTCGATCTATGAACTCTCCGAGGAGGATCGCAAGCGCGGCCTGTTCATGATGATTTACGACCAGCCGCCGCAGTTCGACATGAAGGAATTCTTCCGGCCGCTCGCCAGTCTCGAAGTCCAGTATGGCGTGGATGAAGCCGACCTGCTTCTCAGCACTTTGGCCCGCGTCGGCAACTTCGCCATGGAACCCCTGCGGGTGCATGCCTTCTTCAAACGCACTGATGGCGGCCTCAAGCTCGACTGGGAAATCTTCGCCCAAACCAAATACCGCACGCTCCAAAATTTCGTGGAGCTGCCGGAAGTCGGCCAAACCGGAGTCTTCCGCGTCTTCCTCGTCGAGGATGTCCCCGACAAGGGCCGGGCGGTCGCCGGCACCCGCACCTACCGCGTGGCCGATCCCGCTAACACCGGCGACACCGCGCGGGTCAACGTCAAGGTGGACTCCGAAATGGGCCGCGCCCTTTCCATCATCAACTGGCGCGGCACCAAGGAAAACCGCCCGATCACCCGCACCGCGACGGTGGAACTCAAGTGGGGCGGCGAGCCGACCGCGCCGGAGTTGGAAATCAGCCGTTTCATCTGCTGGGAATTCCTCGGTCTCGGTGGCCGCCAACCGTCCGCCTCGGCATCGACGAAGTGACTAACCGGATGGAAACCATTCCAGATCCGCACCGCACAACGATCGCGGCGATCGCCACGCCGCCCGGGATGGGCGCGGTCTCGTTGCTGAGGATTTCCGGACCCGACGCGATCCGGATCGCGGACCAGGCCACCGGCGGCATGGCTTCTTCCCTGATGCCCCGCACCACCCGCTATTGCAAGATCCGGGACGCCGACGGACAAATCCTGGATGACGGATTGATGACGGTTTTCCGCGGCCCCAACAGCTACACCGGCGAGGACAGCGTCGAGTTCACCGGCCACGGCGGGATTCTCGTGACTCGCGAAGTGCTGGCCCGCTTTCTCGCCTGCGGCGCCGTCGCCGCGGGCCCGGGCGAGTTCACCCAGCGCGCGTTCCTGAACGGAAAACTCGACCTAACGCAGGCGGAGGGAGTGATGGACCTGATCTCCGCGCAGACGCGGCTTTCGCTGCGCGCGGCCCGCAGCCAGCTTGAGGGCACGCTCGGCCGGCGCACCACCGAGGCCCGCGACCAGTTGCTGGAAACCCTCGCCCATCTCGAAGCGTGGATCGACTTCCCCGAGGAAGACATCGACCCGCAGACCGGCGCATTGCTGCGCGGTCGCGTCGGCTCGGTCCTCGCTGTGGTCGATTCCCTGCTCGCCACCGCGGATCAAGGACGAGTGCTGCGTGAAGGAGTTAGGACCGTGATTTTCGGCGAGCCCAACGTGGGGAAATCCAGCCTGCTCAATCGTCTGCTAGGATTCGAGCGGGCGATCGTCAGCGACATCGCCGGCACCACCCGCGACACGATCGAGGAGGTCGTCAATTTGCACGGCATCCCGCTCCGGTTAGTCGATACCGCAGGCGTCCGCGAAGCATCCGACCGGATCGAGGCGGAGGGCATCCAGCGCACCGTCAGGCAGATTGAAGCCGCCGACCTGCTGTTGGAAATCGCCGACGCCAGCCAACCCCGACCCGCCGACGCCATCCTTCCCGCGACCGCCGCCAAGCGCCTGCAAGTGCTCAACAAAACAGATCTCGGCGAGCATCCATCCTGGACGGGAATCGAGGCCGTGCGGCTTTCCTGCACTACGGGTGCGGGCTTCGATCTGCTTTCCGACGCCATCCGCGACTCGCTTCATTTCAGCGAGGCGGACTGGGGCGAGCACGCGGTCGCCATCAACGCCCGCCATCAGGCGAGCCTGCAACTCGCCCGCACCTCGCTGCTCGCCGCGCTGGAACTCCTCGACGACCTGTCAACCGACCCCGAGCTCGCCGCGATCGATCTTCGCGAAGCCTTGGACGCGCTCGGCGAAATCCCCGGAAAGGTCGATACGGAGGATCTGCTGGGCGTGATTTTCAGCAGCTTCTGCATCGGCAAATAACGTGATACAGGCATTTCCGCCTGTTTTTCCAGGCGTGACGGCCGCCCCATGCGCCGGAGACGGCCTTCGCTTGCGCCACCAACCGCCTCCGGCGCTTTGACCTATTCGACCGGAGTTTTTCAATCCGCTCTGGACACGCGGCTGGTCCCCGAAACGGCTCGACTGCCAGTAACCAGCCTTCGATCGCTTCACGAAGATTCGTCTCCAGTTCTGGAAGTGTCTCTGAGGTGAAACATCGGGGCACGGCTGGCACCTCGGCCCAGAATCCGCCTTCCCCAGCGTCGTTAATAATGGCTTTGAGTGTCATAAGAAGTGGAGAGAGGTTGGCAGTGGAAGTGCTATGCAGGCATGCCGGATCCAGGAAGAAATCTTTCGTCCGCCTGCGCCGGTGGAGTTTGTGGCGGCCTCACACCACGCAGTCCGCAGTCCGACGGCCTCCGCCTACATCACTGGAAATTCAATTCGCCGAGGGATCTTCCTGCTTGTGCCGGACCCTGCCGCATCCATTCTCGGCAGGTGCACGGATCGACAGGGAAAACTGAAGCGGAAGCGACGCGGGCGAGGGTGGATTGCCACGTCCATCTGGTCGGAAACGGCCGGAAAGGCAGCGGTTGCTGGATCAGGATGGCCGGCTGGCATCGCTTCATGGGGGGAATGATGTGCCGCATGATCGGGATGCCGGTCGGGTTCGAGCACGACGATTTCGACGAGGTCTATGTCCAGCGGCTTTCGGGATGGGTCAGGGAGTCGTCGATGGACCGGGCGCTACTGTTAGCTCAGGACGAGGTTTACAACGAGGACGGCGGGCGGCGGGATTTCGGCTCTTTCCATGTGCCGAACGACTACCTGTTTTCCGTTTGTGAAAGGCACCCGGAGTTTCTTCCCGCCGTCTCGATCCATCCGGCGCGGCGCGACGCGCTGGAGGAGCTCGACCGCTGTCTCGCCCGCGGCGCGCGGGCTTTGAAGCTCCTGCCGAACTGCCACGACGTGAATTGCTCGCGGCCGGCGCATGACGCTTTCTGGGAGAAAATGGCGGAAGCCGGACTGCCGCTGCTGGCGCACACCGGCGGCGAAATGACGGTGCCGGTGGCGAACGTCCTCTATCAAGATCCGGCCTTTTTGCGGCGGCCGCTGGAAATCGGGGTGAAGGTCATCGCCGCCCACGCGGCGAGCAGCAGCAGTTTGTGGGACCGCGATTATTTCGACGACCTGCTGGAAATGATGGCGGAGTTTCCCAATCTCTACGCCGATACCAGCGCGCTGAACACGCCGTTTAGAAGCGCGGCGCTGCGGCGGATTCTGGATTGTGATTTGTTGGAGCGCTTCGTCCACGGTAGCGATTTTCCCGTTCCGGTGGGGACCTGGTATGCCCGGCTCCGCGGCTTGATCGACGGCGAGTCGCGGGCGCGGGCGGCGGGGATTTCAAATCTGATCGAGCGTGACGTCGTGCTGAAGGAGGCGATGGGGTTTGACGAGGCGCATTTCACCCGTCTGTGGCAGGTGCTGCGGCCGGTGTGAGGACGACGGGACCTTGACCTCTGGCTGGATGCGTGACAGAAAAAGCCACGAAGCGGGCGCATTCACCGGACCGCCGATTTCATAACCAACCAACGATCTCATGAACATCATCACACGACTTGGCATGTTTGCCACCGCAGGGGCCGCACTCGCGCTTTCATCATGCGCCACCGGCGGCAAATCGCCTTCCGGGATTCTATCGAATTTCGCGCAGCTGGACGCCGGCTACGGCACGGAAAACGCGGTCTCCTCCTACCTCAAGCCGGGCGCGGACCTCAAGCAATACGACAGCGTGATCATCGATCCAGTGACGACCGTGGTTGCCTCGCCGGGCGTGAGTCCCGCGGTGACTGACCAACTCGCCGCCTACCTGAGCGAGTCGTTGCGCAGCCAGATGACCGGGGAACTGAAAATCGTTAGCACTCCGGGGCCCAAAACCCTCCGGGTCCGCACGGGCCTGACCGACGTGATCAGCGCCGCACAGGCCGGCAAGGGCATGACCGCGGTGCATCCCGCGCCACGCGCCACCCTGTCCGGCAATCTGGGTTCCGCCGACGTGGCGGGCTTCGTTTCCAACGTGGCGTTCGAGGGTGAAATCCTCGACTCCGTCACCGGCGAACGGCTGGTGGCGCTGGTCGATCATCGTCTCGGATCGAAGCGCGAGGCGAGCGCGAAAACCTCATGGGCGGCCGTCCGCAGCGGCGTGAACCAAGGTGTTGTGAGACTCCGTGACCGCTTCAAGGCGGTGAAAGCCCACTAACGGCTAATCCCGGTTTGTTCTCAAAGCCCTGCCGGACTCGGTCCGCCAGGGCTTTTACAATTCGCTTGGATTTCAGCTCTTTTTGCAAAGAAGCGCATGGAAAATTGTTAGGTCCGGCGCATCTGAAAATTGAGAAGCGAAGGAGGTGGTTGTGGTCCCATGAGGCGTTGAGTCGCTTGCCTTTGATGCCTCGCCTCTTGGTTTTCTCACGGTTGAGCAGGTTGATGGCCATGCGTCTGACCGTGGGGAGATTCTCGGCCGAAAGGCCGGCTCTTGCCCGGCTCTGGTCTTCCTGGTCCACTCTTCGACCGCCTCGGGATTTCTCTCGCAGGCTCTGCGCAGCGGCTTTTGCGAAGTGATGTTCTGGCTGGCCAAAAGACGTCCCGCCGCTGTCGGTTCCATCTCGACGCCGAATTTCCTCAAAATTATCTCGGCTACGATCTTCCGTGTCCAGAGTCCGAAGTCGAATCCATATTGCCGCGGTTTCAAAACAAGGATCCACACAAAAAAACGCCCGGACTCTCGTCCGGGCGTTTTTGTTAACCAAGCCGGCGGATGCCGGATTAGCGGGAGTAAAGTTCGACGATGAGCTGCTCGTTGACGAGCGGATCGATGTCTTCGCGATCAGGAATCCGGGAAACCGTGGCTTCGAGCTTGTCCTTGTCAACCGTGAGCCAGTCCTTGATGGACATGGCCTGCGTGAGGTCGGTCATGCGGTTGACGAGTTGTTGTGAGGAAGGGCGGGCACCGACTTTGATCACGTCGCCCGGCTTCACTTGGAAGCTGGCGATGTCAACGGTGCGGCCATTCACAAGGATGTGGCCGTGGTTGACGGCTTGACGCGCGGCCTGGCGGCTGTTGCCGAAGCCAGCGCGGTAAACCACGTTGTCGAGACGGCACTCGAGGAGTTGGAGAAGGATCACACCGGTGATGCCACGGCGGCGGGAAGCTTCTTCGTAGTAACCGCGGAATTGCTTTTCGAGCACACCGTATTGGAAACGAAGCTTCTGCTTTTCGCCGAGGGCGACGGAGTATTCACTCTTCTTTTTACGACCGGCACGGACGCCGTGCTGGCCGGGCGGGAAGTTGCGGCGTTCAAATGCCTTGGATGGGCCAAAGAGGGAAACACCGAAACGGCGGCTGATCTTTGCGCGTGGACCTGTATAACGTGCCATATAAGAATTTCTAAAAAGGTTGGATTAGACGCGGCGGGCCTTTTTAGGGCGGCAACCGTTGTGAGGGATCGGAGTCACGTCGCGGATCGAGAGGATTTCAAGACCGAGACCCTGCACGGCACGCACGGCGGATTCGCGGCCGGAGCCTGGCCCCTTGACGCGGACATCCACTTCCTTGAGACCGTGTCCCATGGCTTGGCGGCAGGCGTCTTGCGAAACCACTTGCGCGGCGTAAGCCGTGCTCTTGCGGGATCCCTTGAAACCCATCTTGCCGGCGCTGGACCAACCAATGGCATTGCCACTTGGATCCGTCACGCTGACGAGGGTGTTGTTGAAAGTCGCGGTCACATGGACGATGCCGCGGGTGATGTTCTTGGAGCCCTTGGCTTTGTGAATCTTGATCTCTTCCTCGCCTCCGCCGATTTCGGCGAAGATGTCGCGCTTGACGTCCTTTTTCGGCGCCTCTCCAACAGGAGTGGTGGCCGCCGATTCAGGAGCAGGAGTGGTGGCGGGTGCTGGAGCTGCTACGGGCTCAACTACCGACTCTACGGCAGCTTCTTGGTTGGTTTCTTCAGACATGAGTAATACGGAAAATTATTTCTTAACGCCGACCGTCTTCTTCTTGCCCTTGCGGGTGCGGGCGTTGGTGCGGGTGCGCTGGCCACGGACTGGCAATCCACGCTTGTGGCGGATACCACGATAGCAGTTGATGGATGTCAGACGCTTGAGCTGGGATTGGCGCTCACGACGAAGGTCGCCTTCGACGATGATCGACTCGGACGTGATCACCTGCGCGATCCGGACCAATTGGTCCTCGCTGAGCTGTCCAGTGCGGATGTTGGGGTCGACTCCTGCGTGCTCGAGGATCTTTGCCGCCGTAGGGCGGCCGATGCCAAACATGTAGGGCAGAGAAGCTTCGATGCGCTTCTCATTGGGAATTTCAATGCCTAGGATACGTGCCATGATGTGCGTGATTTCGCGTGACCGCGAGAGGATGGCCAGACTTCTCTGGCGACTCCGCGGGGCGGGTGATTTAGCAGACCGCCGGGGGCTGGCAAGCGGGAAATGGAAATTTTCGCCAATCCGCGAAAATTTACCACCCGCGTGAAGCAGGAAACCTGCGAAAATTCCCGCCCGGCTTTGAAGCCAGCCTTATTTGGCGACTTCCCTTCTGGACAAAACAGAGATGCTTCTTAGCTTCGCTTGCACTTGCATTACACCCATGGAAATCCCGCACGACTTCAGCAGCCAACTACCACCCGATGACGTTGCCGCCATCGATGAACTCGGAAAAACCTACCAAGCGTTCCGCGCTGAGCTCGCCAAAGCAATCGTCGGTCAGGACCAGGTCATCGAGCAACTCGCGATCTGCCTTTTCGCCCGCGGTCACGCGCTGCTGATGGGAGTGCCCGGCCTGGCGAAAACCCTGCTGGTTTCCTCCGTCGCCCAGACTTTCGACCTCTCCTTCAACCGCATCCAGTTCACGCCCGACCTGATGCCCGCCGACATCACCGGCACCGATATCATCCAGGAGTCCGGTGTCGGCGGCCGTCGCGAGTTCCAGTTCATCAAGGGCCCGGTCTTCGCCAACATCGTGCTCGCCGACGAAATCAACCGCTCCCCGGCCAAAACCCAGTCCGCCATGCTCGAGGCGATGCAGGAAAACAAAGTCACCGTCCTCGGCAACACCTACACGCTGCAGCCGCCGTTTTTCGTCCTCGCGACCCAGAACCCGATCGAACAGGAAGGCACCTATCCGCTGCCGGAAGCCCAGCTCGACCGCTTCATGTTCCTCATCGAGGTCGGCTACCCGTCCTCCAACGAGGAAAAGGAAATCGCCCGCGCCACCACCGGCACCGCCCGCCAAGTCCTCAGCCACCTGCTCGACGGCGAAAAAGTCATCGCCTACCAGCAACTTGTCCGCCGCGTCCCGGTTCCCGAGCACCTCTACGACTACGCGGTGAAAATTGTCCGCAAGACCCGCCCCGGCGAACCCGAGTCGCCGCAGTGGATCAAAGACACCGTCGGCTGGGGAGCCGGCCCGCGCGCCGTGCAGTATCTCATCCTCGGCGCAAAATCCCGCGCCGCCCTCCGCGGTACCTACATGGCTTCGCTCGAAGACCTCGAAGCCATCGCCTCGTCGGTCCTCACCCACCGCGTCATCACGAATTTCTCCGCTGAATCGCAGGGGATGACCTCCAAGAAAATCGTCGAGCGATTGATCAAGGAAATGCGGGAGGAGTGAGCATGAGCCACTCCTTCATCGACAACACCCTGCTCTCCCGCCTCGCCTCGCTGCCCATCGAGGCGCGCGCGCCGATGTTAGGAAACGTCGCCGGCAAGCACCGCTCGCCCCACCGCGGATCGTCCGTCGAATTCGCCGAATACCGGAAATACGTCGCCGGTGACGACACCCGCCGGCTGGATTGGAAAGCCTTCGCCCGCTCGGACCGCTTTTACATCAAGGAATTCGAAGCCGACACCAACCTCCGCGCCTACTTCGTCGTCGATGCCTCCGGTTCGATGAATTTCAGCGGCGGCGGCGAGTCGAAAATCCAAGTCGCTCGTCGGATTGCCGCGTCGCTCGCCTACCTTCTCGTCAACCAAGGCGATGCCGCCGGGCTCTCGATCTGCACCGACAAGCTCCACCTCGAAGTCCCGCCCAGCCGCCGCGCCGCCCACCTCGAACGCTTTTTCTCCACCCTCGGAAAAGTCCAGCCATCCGGCGAAACCGGCCTCATCCAGGCGCTCCACACCATCGCCGAGAAAATCGGCCAGCGCGCCTTCGTCGTCATTCTATCCGATCTCTTCACCGACACCGCCGCCCTCGGCGACGCCCTCCAGCACCTCCGCTACCGCAAGCACGACATCTCCGTCTTCCACCTGATGGACCCGCTCGAACTCGGCTTCGAGTTCGACCGCCCGCACCGCTTTGTCGATCTTGAAGACGGCACCTCCATCGTCGCCGAGCCCAACCTCATCGCCGACGAATACAAATCCGCGCTCCGCGATTTCCTCACCACCGTCCGCGCCAAGTGCCACGACGCCGCCGCCGACTATCAGCTCGTCACCACCGACACCCCGCTGGAACCGCTGCTCCGGGATTTCCTCACCGCGCGGCTGCCGAAATCGAAGCATTAACTGAACCATGCTTTTCCTCAATCCACTCCTCCTCTGGGGCCTGCTCGCCGCAAGCGTCCCGGTGTTGATCCATCTGATCAACAAGCGCCGCCACAAGACGATCCAGTGGGCGGCCATGCAGTTCCTGCTCAAGGCGACCCGCGAATCCCGCGGCAAGAAAAAACTCCGCCACATCCTCATCCTCACCTGCCGCGCGCTCGCCATCGCCGCGCTCGCGTTCGCCGCCGCGCGGCCGATCGTCTCCGGCCTCATCGGCTGGGGCGGCGGCTCCATCGACACCGTCGTCCTATTGCTGGACCGCTCGGCCTCCATGGAAACCAAGCCCGGCGACGGGCTTGCCCCGCGACGCCAGATCGTCATCGAAAAAGTCCGCGACGCCATGACCAGCCTGGGCGCAACCCGCCTCGTCCTCATCGACAGCGCCAGCGGGAAACCCCAGGAAATCCCCTCGCCCGACGTCCTCACCGAGATCGCCGCCACCGCGCCCACCGACACCGCCGCCGACTTCCCCACCCTGCTCGCCCGCGCCGCCGAATTTCTGGCAGACACCACCGGGCGCTCCGAAGTCTGGCTCGCCTCCGACCTCCAAGCCTCCAATTGGCACCCCGAGGACGAACGCTGGGCCGCCGCCCGCGCCAGCCTCGCGGCGCTGCCTCAAAAGCCGGCCGTCCGCGTCCTCTCACTCACCGGACCATCCGCGCCTAACACCGCCATCCGCATCCTCGGCTCGCGCCGCTCCGGCGACGAAATGCTCTTCGATCTCGAAATCCTCCGCGCCGCGGACTCACGCGGCAGCACCACCCTCCCGCTCACGACCAATCTCAACGGCACCCGCACCACCGAGACGCTAACACTCCCCGGCCAGTCCCTCCGCTTCCAAAAACGCGTCACCCTCCCCAGCGGCAGCGCCACCGGCTCCGGCTGGCTCTCCATCCCCGCCGATGGAAACTCCCGCGACAACTCCACCTTCTTCGCCTACGGCCCCGCCCGCCCGGTCAAATCCGTCATCGTCGCGCCCGCAGGCGAAGCCGCCGACTACCTCGCGCTCGCCGCCGCGCCTCCGGGCTTCGGAAATCAAGCCACCCAGCGCATCGATCCCGCCAGCGCCGCCACCCTCGCCACCGGAGACCTCGCCGCCATCCTCTGGGCAGCGCCCCTTCCCACCGGTCCGGCCCAAGAATTGATCTCCCGCTTCCTAACATCCGGCGGCCACGTCGTCTTCTTCCCGCCCGGGATTTCCTCAGACGATTCGTTTCTCGAACTGAAATGGTCAAATCCCGCCGAAGCCCCGGCAGGGAAATTTTTCATCCTCAAGGACTGGAATCGAAGCGACGGCCCGCTCCGCGACGGCATCGACGGCACACCCATCCCCGCCGAGCGACTCAAAGCCATCCGCCGCCAAATCCCGCTCGGCGACGCCACCGCCCTCGCCCGCTGGGAAGACGGCGAGTCTCTCATCACCCGCCGCATCGTCGATCACGGCACCGCTTGGTTCGTCGGCTCGCTGCCGGATTATACCTGGTCTAACTTGGGCGACGCCGACGTCCTGCTCCCCACCGTCCAGCGCGTCATCGCCGCCGGAGCCGACCGCTTCGACGCCTCCTACCTCACCACCGTCGGCAGCGACACCGCCCAACCTCTCGCCGGAGAAACCCGCACTCGCCTCGACGACTACGGCACTCAAGATCCCGCCAACGCCGCCCACGAATCCGGCATCTTCCGCCTCGGCGAGCGCCTCCTCGCCGTCAACCGCCCCGCCCAAGAAGACAACCCGGAAATCCTCACCCGCGAGCAACTGGACCAAGCCCTCGAAGGCACCCGTTACACCCTCCTCGACCAGGCCGGCCAAGCCGACGACCCCTCGCTCTCCCGCGACGTCTGGCGCGCCTTTCTCATCGCCGTGCTTTTCTTCCTGATCTCCGAGGCCATCCTCTGCCTGCCGAAGAAAACGCATCCGCAGGTTCTTCCAACAAAAGCCGTCGCCTGACTCAAATACATAGGTCCTATAAAACCTATATGACCTATACTTTTCGATCCCCTTGCTCCACCTCTCCCCCACTCCCCTGACCCTCTGGATCGGCATCATCGCCTTGATCCTCGTCGGCGCATTGTCCGTGATTTCATGGAGACGCAGCCCCCACCGCGGACGCACCGCCGCGCTGGAATGCCTGCGTTTTCTATCCGCACTCGCCGTCGTCCTCCTGCTCTGGCAGCCCGAGTGGCTGACCACCCTCCATCCCGACACCAAACCGCAGATCGCGATTCTCTGGGACGACTCCAAGTCGATGACTACCGTGGATGCCACGCTGCCGCCCGTCCTATCCGAAAAATCCGAAGTCGTCTCCCGCGCCGACTGGGTGAAAAAAGCCCTCGCCTCGGACCTCTGGAAACCCCTCGAAGCCAACGGCGCGAACGACCTCACCGCCCTGCCCTTCGCCACTCCACCGGCGGCAAGCAGCGCCATCGCAGGCACCGATCTCGAAGCTCCGCTCGCCGATCTTCTCGCGAAGCAAAGCAACCTCCGCGCCGTGGTCCTGCTCAGCGACGGCGACTACAATCTCGGCCAACCGCCCGTCGCCGCCGCCCAGAAACTCCGCCTCCGCGGCATCCCGCTGTTCCCCATCCCCATCGGCAGCAAGGTCCGCCTTCCCGATCTCGACCTCCTGTCAGTCACCGCGCCCACCTACGGCATCGTCGGTGAGAACGTGCAAATCCCCTTCACCATCCGCTCCTCGCTCGACCGCCAGGTCCGCACCATCGTCCGCCTCCGCGACGAATCCGGCCGCGAGCGGACCAAGGATATCATCATCCCGCCAAACGCCGAAACCTACGACTCCATCCTCTGGCGCTTGGAAAAGGAAGGCAGTTCCACCCTCGAACTCTCCATCCCCGTGGCCGATGGCGAGCTTGTCGCAACTAACAATTCCCGGAAATTCACCATCGCTGGCCGGCCGGAGAAAATCCGCGTCCTCGTCATCGAAACCCTGCCGCGCTGGGAATACCGCTTCCTGCGCAACGCGCTTTCACGAGATCCCGGCGTCGAGCTTTCCTGCCTGCTTTTCCACCCCACGCTCGGCCCCGGCGAGGGCAAGGACTATATCAAGGAGTTCCCCTCGAAAATCGAGGACCTCGCCAAATACGACGTCATCTTCCTCGGCGACGTCGGCGTCGGAGCGGACCAACTCACCGCCGAACAATGCGAGCTCATCCGCGGCCTCGTGGAAAACCAAGCGTCCGGACTCATCTTCATGCCCGGCTCCCAAGGCAACGAGTTTTCCCTGCTGGGCACCGGACTCTCCGACCTGATGCCCGTCATCCTCGATTATGAAAACCCGCGGGGCGTCGCCGAATCCATCCCCTCCCCGCTCACCCTCACCACCGAGGGCCGCGCCTCGCTGCTCACCATGTTAGGAAACAACGAGGAGGAGAACCCGGAAATCTGGCGACGCCTCCCCGGCTTCTACTGGCACGCCCCCGTCGTCAAGGCCAAGGGCGGCGCGGAAGTCCTCGCCGTCCACGGCAACCGCCGCGGCAAATACGGTCCCGTCCCGCTGCTCGTCACCAAGCCCGCCGGCAGCGGCAAGGTCCTCTTCATGGGCATCGACTCCGCCTGGCGCTGGCGGCGCGGCGTCGAGGATCTCTATCACTACCGCTTCTGGGGCCAGGTCGCCCGCTGGATGTCCTATCAGCGGAACATGGCCGCCGGCCAGCGCGTCCGCCTCTTCTTCAACCCGGAGCGCCCCGAGCCCGGCGCGTCCGTCACCCTCAACGCCAACGCCTTTGACCCTAACGGCGCGCCGCTCAAGGAAGGCAGCGTCGCCGTGGATCTCACCGCGCCCGACGGCCGCACCCAGCGCATCGAGCTCCAGAAAAACGACACCGCCTGGGGAGCATTCAGCGGCCGCTTCAAGGTCGATCTCCCCGGACCTTGGAAACTCCGCGCCACCGCCACCGGAGCCGAGGACAAGCCGCTGGAAACCACCATCCTCGTCCAAGGCGTCGAGATCGAAAAAGTCGGCCAGCCCGCCCGCCCGGACGTCCTCGAGGAAATGGCCAAGGTCTCCCGCGGCCGCGTCATCCAGCCCGCCCAACTCGCCGATCTCATCCGGGAAATCAACGCCCTCCCCGAGCCGCGCCCGCTGGAAAACCGCATCCCGCTCTGGTCCCACTGGGCCACCGTCGCCGCACTCGTCACGCTGCTAGGCATCTTCTGGGTCGGCCGCAAGCTCAACGGCGCGTTCTGATTCCCCCAAATGTGTCCCGGCTGTCTCAGCCGGATTCAGGTTCAAGTCGAGCAACTCCCCCGGCTCGTTGACCAGCTGATCCGCCCCGGCCGCTAGCAGCCGTTCGCGGTCGTGAAAACCCCAGGTCACGGCGATCGCCCGCATGCCGGCGTTGCGGGCGGTTTCGATGTCCATCGTGGAGTCACCGATGACGCAGCACTCCGCCGGACTCAGACCGAGCGCGTCGGAAATTTCGAGGGCTCCGGCGGGGTCCGGCTTGTGGGGAATGCCCGGGCGCTGGCCTAACACGACTGCGAAACGAACGCTCGGGAAGAGTCGTGAAACCATCACGACCGTGAACGGATGCGGCTTGTTGGAAAGCACCGCGAGCGGATAGCCGCGGCGTTGCAGGGATTCCAACAGATCCGTGATTCCCGGATAAATGATCGTGCCGGTCTGCCAGCCGAGATCGTAGTGGGCTTTGAAATCCCGCTCGATCGTGTCGAGCAGTGCCTCGTCAGCGTCCGCCGGTGAGGCGCGCCGGATCAGGATTTTCACGCCGTTGCCGATGAATCCCCTCACCGCTTCATGGGCGTGGACGGGCAAGCCGGACAAGGCGAGCGCGTGATTCAACGAAGCCGCGATACCCTGCAAGGAATCCACCAAGGTGCCGTCCAGATCAAAAATCAAACCGTGTTTCACCCCGCGAAACTGGCGGGATCGGAAGCGATGGGGAAGCGCTTAAAACCCGATCAGGCTCACCAGCTCGTTGTCGCTGAAATCCTCCAGGTGATCCACGGCGGCGATCAGGGTTTCCGCTTCCGCGATTTCCTGGATGACGGCGGCTTGGGGAGAATCCTGCATCGAGATTTGAATGCCCGGCTCAGGCGACGACGATCCGACCCACGAGACCACCGTGAAAGCGAGGGCGGCGGTGGCGGTGGCAAGACCCGCTAATGGAACAGGGGAAAACAGTCGGCTCCACCACGGTTTGGCCGCCACGGAAAGTCGCGCCGCACGGACGGCGTCATCGGCAAACCGCGCGCCCGCCGTCTTCGGCGGCGCTTGGTCGAGCAGCTTCCAAACGGCGTCGGATTCCCAGGAGTTGTCGGGAGGAAGCGAGTTGCGATTCATGAT
>JBFZFJ010000016.1:0-3505 GCA_041306405.1 Verrucomicrobiales bacterium
CGCCTACGTCCAGACCATTGAAAAGCGCACCGGAATCAAGGTCGGCTGCCCGGAGGAAGCCGCCTACCGCCGCGGCTTCTTGAGCATTTCCCAATTCGAGGAAATCGCCAACGCCATGCCCGGCTGCGAATACCGGTCCTACCTGCAAGGCGTCGTCAAGCAAGTCGGCCGCGGCAGCTAACTCATTCCCCCCACTCACCATGATCCTACTTCTCGGAGCCAGCGGCTACATCGGCCAGGCCTTTGAACAGGAATTGCAACGGCGCGGCGAACCCTTCCGCTCCCTTTCCCGCTCCCAGGTGGACTACACCCGCTTCGGGCCTCTCTATCATTTTCTCAAGGAGACCCAACCCGCGTTCATCATCAACGCCGCCGGCTACACCGGCAAGCCTAACGTGGACGCCTGCGAGGCCGCGAAGGCCGACACCCTGCAAGGCAACACGCTCTTTCCCCAGACGCTGGCCCACGCCTGCGCCGCCCTCGACATTCCTTTTGGCCACGTTTCCTCCGGCTGTGTTTTTGTCGGTTGCCTCGTGGACTACGGCGACGGCTGGGTAGTCGAAAAAGACATGACCCGGCCGGAGTTCCGCGCCGTCGCCGCGAGCTCGCCGGAAAAGATCCGCGGCTTCGACGAGACGATGACGCCCAATTTCACCTTCCGGGATCTCCCGTGCAGCTTCTACAGCGGCACCAAGGCGCTCGGCGAAGAAGCCATCCATGACGTCGGCCAGAACTACATCTGGCGCCTCCGTATCCCCTTCGACGGCATCGACAACGCGCGCAACTACCTCTCCAAAATCCTGCGCTACCCCAAGGTTTATAACAACTTCAACTCCCTCTCCCACCGCGCCGACTATGTGAACGCCTGCCTGGACAGCTGGCTTCAGCGAATCCCCTTCGGCACCTACAACATCACCAATCCGGGTTACATCTCCACCCCCCAGGTTCTCGAGATGATCCAATCCATCCTCAAGCCCGACCGCGAATTCACTTTCTGGGAGAGCGACGCGGACTTCTACGCCACCGGCGCCCTCGCCCCGCGCTCCAACTGCATCATGGACATAAGCAAACTCAACGCAGCCGGCATCCAGATCCGCACGGTGGACGAGGCGCTCCAAAGCTCCCTGGAAAACTGGACGGCCGCGAAATAACAGCTCAAGCCGCCGCCTCGTGTTTTTCGATTTACGCCCACGGGGCGCTCAAGGCGGAGACGGATTTTCGCCCGGCTGAGACAGCCGGGACATCATTGTTCTCACGCTCCGATGCCGTGCTTGGTGCGGAAACCTCGATTTCCTCGGAGAGCGCGCCCCAGCGGGTGTAGCTGACTTCCAGCGATTTCGCGAGCTTGTCCACGGCTTCGGTGACCTCGCGGTGTTTGCCGGGGTTGTTGTCCGTCTCCTCGCTGGAAAGCTGCTAAGTGAGCGCGGCTTGCGCGGCTTCGATCATTTCCATGATCCTCGCCTGAAGGTGTTCATAGAGCGACCGCAGCTCCATCAGCCCGCAACCGTTCTCCAAGTGCCCGAGATACCAGCGGCCCATCGAGCATCTCCGCTCGTTCGAGGACTCCGCCAACCACTCCAGCCACGATCTTAACTCCGCATCCTCCCGCGCTGCCTGATTGTTTGATTTGAGCGCCTGTTAGTCCGGGCTGGCGCTTTCGACGGGCTTTTGGGTGGGGTGCTGCGGACTTTGGATGGGACCTGCAAGGTGCTTTGATTGAGGGAAATGGTTCGGGGCTTGAACGGAACCGAGGGAAGTTGGGGATGAATGCGGTGGGAAGAGTGCCCGCCCACCTCACATTTCGCGGGAAATTTCCGCTGGGTAATCACACCGGATCGTTTATTTTCCCGCGCAAATGAATTTCAGCCTCGATCCCTACAACCTCCTCGCGGGCTTCGTTTTCGGGACGATCGGCTGGGGCGCGTTTCGATACGGGAAACGGCTGGACTTGTGGCAGCCGCGAGCGATCGGGGTGGCGTTGATGGTTTATCCATACCTGATTACCAACAACTGGGCGCTGTGGGGGATCGGCGTGGGGCTGATGGTGCTGCTGTGGTTTTACCATCACGAGTGAGATGGCGCCGGATTTCCCTTGGCAGACGGGCGGTTTTTCCCGCTAGTTTCCCCCGCCCATGCCAACCGAAGCGATCCTTTCCACCGTCCGCCAGTTCCTCGGCGTGGACCCGACCGTGCGCATCACGCTCGAGCCGATCAAACGCGGCGCCTCGGGCCGCACGATCGTGCGGGTGAAAACGCCGGGCCACGAGCCGTTCATTGGCGTGCATTGGACCGAGGAGCGCGAGGATAACGCCCAGTTCATCCCGGTCGCGCAGTTCCTGAAACAGGCGAAATTGCGCGTGCCGGCGATCATCCATGATCGGGCGAGGTATCGCGTCGCGCTGGTCGAGGATCTGGGCGACGTGGATTTGCTGTCGCTGAAGGACCGGCCGTTTGCGGAGCGGCTGCCGTATTACCGCTCGGCGTTCGAGCAGGTGGACAAGCTGTTTTACGCGAAACCGCCGAAGGATTTCCACCTGATGCCGCCGTTCGACGCGGCGCTCTACCGCTGGGAGCAGGAGTATTTTTTCGAACACATGGTCGAGGATTTCCTCGGGCTGGATGCCGGCGGACTGCGGAAGAACGATGCGTTCATCGACCTCTCGCAGCGCCTCGGCACGGTCGCGCGGCACCTGGTGCACCGGGATTTCCAGTCGCAAAATCTGATGATCAAGGACGACCAGGTCTGGCTCATCGACTTCCAAGGCCTCCGCCGCGGACGCCAGGAATACGATCTCGCGTCGCTGATTTTCGATCCCTACATGGACCACTCCGCCGAGGAACGGGAGCAGCTTCTCAAGCTCTGGGAGGAAATCGCCGATGAGCGGCCGCTGGAAACCCTGTTCCACGAATGCGCGGCGCAGCGCTTGATGCAGGCGCTCGGAGCTTATGGCAACATCGTGAAAAACCGGGGCGACGAGTGGTATCGTCCGCACATCGCGACGGCCGCGCGCCTGCTCGGCGAGGTGACCGCGGGCACGCCGTTGGAGGCCCCGCTCGCGCCGGTTCTCAAGGCGATCCGCCAATCCGAAAAGTGACCAGCTCGCTCCATCGCCGGCTGCGGCTGCTGCTAATTTCGGCGGCGGCGCTGGTGGTTTGGATCGTGGCGCCAGGCACGGGATGGGACCGCGCGGCATTCGCGACGGTGGCTAGCAGCTTCGTCAATCCGCCGCTGTTCGTTTCGGGGCAGGGGACTCGTGCCGATCCATGGAAGCTGCGGGCGTTCTCTTCGGAATCGAAGTTAGACCGCCGCAACGCTCCGGTGATCGTCGCGCTGGAAGACGATCCGGAGGGCTTTTTCCAATCCTCGCCGCCCGCGCCCATCGACCTCGCGGTGATCTTCACGAATTTCCACCGGCTGGGCGCAAAAAAGGCGGCAACGGCGGCGGTGCTGGCGTGGGAAACGCCGGACCCGATCGGACTCGCCGCCTTGGAGAAATCGCTGTCG
>JBFZFJ010000017.1:0-2816 GCA_041306405.1 Verrucomicrobiales bacterium
CGATGAGCACCGGCTTTGTCTCGCCCCAGTTTCCCTTGGTGTAGGGCAATGCCATGTTGACGAGCGTGCGCCTGTTCAAGCGGAGCATGAATTCCCGGCCCATGGTCACCGTGCACACCTCAGCCGTCAGTTCATATTTGCCGTCCGCCGGTGCATCCACACTGTATTTCAGCATCTCCGGCTGAGCGGCACCGAGGGCGTAGTGAACCTGCACCTCATTTCCGTCGATGGTATGCATGAAGCGAAGCTTGTCGGTATTCACCGTCGCTGCGGCCGCAGCCGACGGGATCGTGATCACGCCAACCGCGCCGGTCACGATCGTCTTCTGGTCATCCGTCAACTCGATCTGATCGACCTTTTCAGCGCCGGCTTCGTCGTTGGACTCGGCGAGTTCCTCCCCGGTGACGCCAATATCCTTGATCGCCGCATCTTCAACCAGGGCCAGTTTCCTGTAGAAGGCGAGCAACTTCCAGAAACCGCCGTCCGACCCATAGCCGGTCACTCCGTTCTCTCCCAGAGCATTTCCCAACCACTCACAATTCAGCACCTGTTTGTAGGGTTCGGGTTCCTTGTGGCACTGCGACAGCAGGAGAAACTCTAATCCAGGGAGTCCGTTGACGCTACAGTGCGCAAAGCCAGGCCCCAGGACAGTGGTCCAGCCATCCGGAGTCCAGCGCGCCATGGCACCATGTCCCGGAGAAGGGGCCCGCCGCGTCGGTATGCCGAATGCGTAGCACGAGATCTGTCCGACAAAAGCGCGCGGGCCGCAAACGCCGCCTTCGAGAAAGAACTTCTGAATGTTGGACAGGTCCTCCGGCATGCCGCTTCTGTCGACGCCGCCCGCGTAAGGCACGTCCGTCCTGACAATCCGGCAATAGCGCCAGTTGTATTCCTCCCGCGTGTGATCAGGACGGTAGTTGCGTATCATATTTCGAACCCAGTCGATATCCTCAAGCGTGTATTCGTCCGGAAACACAAAGCGATAGTCCCAACCGGTGCCGCCCAATTTGGAAAAGGCGGGGTCGAGCACGCCGGCGTCGTATGCCTTCAGGTAATTCAGGTAGTACTTGACCAAGGAATCGGCCGCGGGAACGTCGGGATCGATATAGGTTTCGCCCGTATTTTGAAGGGATATAGCCAGGGCCCAAACCTGGAAGAAACCCTCGTGGGAACGCTCGGTGGCTTTCTGAATGGCCGTGTAGTTGCGCATGGCCTGGCCATAGTTTCCGCCGCTGGCCCCTTCCATCGTCATGGCCTGCACGACGAGCTTGTCGTCATTGAGGAGCTTGTCGATCAGCGCTTTTTCCTCATCGCCCGTTTGCGCGAACGCGGCCAGGCGGTTCGGGGTGGCATGAGTCAGCAGTGCGAATTTGGCCATGATGGCCTGCTCTTTCCCGCCGCCGAGAAATGACTCGATGTCCTTCATGACCACTCTGGCCGCCGCAAGGGCCTCCTTCTGTTTCTCAACAAAGGCAGGGTTGTCCGGGCCGTGTTTCACGGTGACCTCCTTGCGCATGACGGTCTTGGTGACAGGCGGGACATCACCGAGCGCGGCGATCCGATTGGTGAATTCGGCCTTCTTCCCCTCATCCACCTTCGGTTCCAGGGCCTTGATCGCTTCCTTCAGATCAGCCAGCATCTTGCTGTAATGTGCCTCGAGTTGCGTCCCTGCGGGGGTCAGGCTGCCCGGCGCAAGGCTCTCTGCGGCAGAGACCGATTTCGATATCGGTGCGTCGATGTCGATGTCATTCTCATCGGAAATCTGCGCTGGGCTCTCTGCGGCAAAGACCGATGTCGATAGGGCGAGGGCCGCCATGATCGATAGCCTCTTGATGATGTCATTGATTTTCATAATGCGGTTCTTTCGTGTCTTCATGGTTACGGTGTCTCCATTGGGTGTTTCTTCAACCATTCTTTCAATCTCTCGTGGGTCGATTGATAGATGCTCGGAGCATCCGGCTTGGCTGGCTCTGCGGCGAGCTTGCGCATTTGAGCCGCCTCGTCGCTGCGGCCGAGCTTGTCGAGAATCCCGGCCTTGGTGGTCCATAGTTCCACCAGAATTTCATCCGAGGGCACGACCGTGACCGTGGCAGCCATCTCTCGCCACCGGACGGTATCCCCGTCGTCGCGTCTGCCCGAGAAGTAGCGCAGTTTCTGGGCGTCGATCGCCATCTCGATGGACTCGAGCGCGGCTTTCCAGTCCTGCATACCGATGTAGGCCAGCGCCTGGCCATGATATCGCGGAGGCCGCCAGCCGGATTGATCGGGGGCCCAGGGAAGATAAGGGCCGCCGAAAACGCGGGCAGCCTCCTTGAAATCGCCCTTTTCCAGGGCCTTGCACGCATGCTCCACCTCGCATGTCTCGATCTGCACCTTCATGGCAAGGAATATCGCGTATCGAGTGTCCTCATTGCCCATGTATTCGAGCCCCCTCGCATCCCACGCGATGGTGCCGTCACGGCGGAGCAGGAAGACATTCGGGATGCGATCGGCCGACAGGATCCCGAGCCGCTGCACCATGGGATTGGCGAGCCCGCCGGGCACCATCGCCGCCCGGCATGTCCATCCCTCCACTTTCATCATGGCCTCGACCTTGGCAGGGTCGTCGCAGAGAAAGGCGGCGACGACGTCGAGGTCCTTGTTGACATGGCGCTCGGCCAGTTCGAGGGCACGGGCCATGACATAGTTCGGGGTCCTGGGCTTGGGCTTGCCATTGGCATCGAGTTCCGGTTCCGTCTCGATCACCGCGGGCGGCTCGACAAATACCAGCAGCGTCAATTTCCCGTTGGTGTCATCAGGAACCCGGAGCGTCTTGC
>JBFZFJ010000018.1:0-4130 GCA_041306405.1 Verrucomicrobiales bacterium
CGTCATGGTGACATCCTGCGAGTGGCTGTTCCCCCATCTGAGGAAGGCCGATTCAGAATTGCGTGTTTCCGATCTTGAGATTTTCTTCGCCTCGCTCGGGAAATCCTCACATCCCGAAATCGCGCAATGGACTGAGTCCACTTTGAAACGCGTGGCGCAGCACTACTTGGCCACCATTCGAGACTGCGGGCTGGCTTTGGGAGCCATCAACAAACGAGCGCATAGGCCGGCCCTTTACGCGGCACCGGTCAGGCTCTTGCTCCGCGCATTGGAAATCACCCGGGTTTCTCTGCCTGAAATCGTCGCCCACGAATCCTTCAAAATACTCGGCATCGCGCCCGGCGAGGTCGTTGGCGCTCTTTCCGAACTCAACCGCCACGGCGCGATCCAATTCCGCCAACAGGCTGATGTGATCGAACTCACTCTCTAATTTCAATGCGCGACGCTCTCACAGCTATTGTCCAAGCGGCAACGGAACCTTTCAACCGGGCAGCCGTGACCACCGACAATTCCTATTTGCTGATTCACCTGCCCGAGCGCGGACTGGATTTTGCGGACATGATCCTCGATCAGTGCCTGCCGGACCTCGCGAGCCGCGGCATTCCCTATCAGGTCCTCGATCTGTCTGGTTTCCTGTTTTCCTGTTTTACCGATGAGGAGATCAAGGATCTCGAATCCGACGAATTCCGCAATTACAAGCTCATGCGACAAGGTCTCTCCGGACGTGCCGAAAAGCATCTCGAAACCCGGATTCGTTCCATCGCGGATGCGCATACCGGCACCAATCTGTTTCTGCTCTCCACCAACTCCCTGTTCCCGCTGGTTCGTTACGGCGAGGTCCTCAGAAATCTGCGCGATCTCCCGCTCCGTATCTTCGTCTCCTTCCCGGGTGAAGAACGTGGCGGCAGGCCGCATTTCATGAACGAGTCGGATGGTGGAAACTACCTGGCAGTAAAAATCACCGTTAAAAACTGAATCATTTTCCCATGCCCGAAATCATCAAAGATCTGATCCGTCGCGACATCTCCCAGAAAGTGGAAGGTGTCGTCAAGGTGTTCGACCGTTCCGCCCTGGCTTCTGAAATCCGGGAATACGTGGTCACCGACAAGATCGAGGAGGAGATCAAGAAGATCGTCGATACGTTCACCCAAGCCAGCGATGTGCTCCGCCGTGGCGGTCACCACCGTGACGTGATGGGCATCTGGGTTTCAGGCTTCTTTGGTTCGGGAAAATCCCACTTTGCCAAGGTCCTTGGCTACCTGCTCCAAAACGAACCACTCGTCGCCGGCAGTGACGAAACCTGCATTGACGCCTTCGAGAAACATCTCTCCGAAAGTCCCCGCGGTCGCGACATTCGCCTCCGCCTTGGGGAAATCAAAAAGACCACCTTGGTCAAAACGATTGCCTTCGAAATCCGCAGCCGCCAGAGCCTGACCAATCCCAACTCCGTCGGCGAGATTTTGCTCGGCGAATTCTACCGCAGCATCGGCTATTCCGAAAACTTCGTCATCGCCCGCATTGAGCGCCGCCTCGACAAAAAAGGAATGCTGCCAAAACTCCATCAGGCGTTCCAACAACGTTTCGGAATTCCATGGGACGATCCGGAAGGTCGCGATGATTTAGCCACGGTCCGCCGCAAGCTTTCCAAAGTCCTTCCCGAGGTTGATCCCGAGAGCTATCCGACCGAGGACGACGCGCTCACCGGTCTGGACGACGCATTCGAGCACAGCAAAATGACAGCCGAAGGCATCGCCGACGAGCTGGTTGCTTGGGTGGACGAACAGAAATCAGTAGGAGGAAAGGTCCAGCACCTCGTTTTCGTGATCGACGAAATGGGCACCTTCATCGGTGACTCAAACGAAAAAATCGGAGAGTTGAACAGCCTTGCCGAAATGATCGGCAATAAAGGCAAGGGCAAGGTCTGGATCATTGCCACCAGCCAGCAGGATCTCGAAAAAGTTGTAGACCGCACCAACTTTGACCCGGTTCTGGTGGGTCGCCTCAATGCACGCTTCGAACTCAAGCCCCATCTCATTTCCGATGGCATCAACAAGGTTGTATCGGAGCGCATCCTGAAGAAACACCCTCACAAGGAGGCCGCCATCGCCGCGATCTTCAAGGAAAAGGAAGGCGCGCTCGCCCAGCTCTCCGACCTCCGTGCCTCGCGCAGCCTCGGTCTGCTCACCGAACGTGGGTTCATCGACGCTTACCCCTTCCTTCCCCACCAAATCCAGCTCGCCCAGGACATCGGCGAAGCACTCTCAGGCTTCCGCATTTCAGGCGGTGTGCGTTCCATGATCTCTGTCATCATGGAATCATTGCAGAAGCTGGCCACTTTTGAAACCCCGACCATTGCCAGCTTCGACCAAGTCTTCGACGCCCTCGAAAACGACCTCTACTCGCAGGAATACCTCGGCACCGCTGGTGTGAAAGCCATCTACGATGCCAACGAACGCATCGGCAAGGAAACCCCGCTGCCACCCGCCCGCGTTCTGAAGGTTCTCTACCTCGTTCAACGGGTCACCTTCGTCCCGCTAACCGCCGAGAACATCGCGAAACTTTTGGCAGCCCGCGTCGGTGACGACATCAAGCTCCTTACCGAGCAGGTCGAGCAGACCCTGGATGCTCTCCAACAGGCCGGCTATGTCTCCCGCGACGAAGCAACAGGTGAATGGAAGTTCCTCAATGAAAAGGAACGCACCGTCGAGCAAGTCATTCAGGAAATGATGCGGCCGGGTTCTTCCAAGTCGGTCACCCAAACTGCGATCCGTCAGCAATCCATCGACCTCATCAAACTGAGCGTCATCGCCAAGAAGAACCTCGATAACTACGCCGTCCTCCACGGTGCCACCAAGACGCCATTCGGCTTCGGGGTTTCCCTGGATGGTGAGTCGGTGGACAGCGGTTCGGAAATCGAAGTCCACTTTGTTAGCCCGCTTGCCCCAGGCCGGAAAACCACGGTCGAGGACTTGAAACGTGACAACCAAGCCGCTGGTGCCCGTGGCCGCAAAATCGGCTGGGTCGCCGCGCTTCCCGAGAAGCTCGAAACCCGCCTCAAGCGCTATCAGGCACTCATCAACGTCACCAGCGACAAGCGATTTACCGAGGACCCGTCCAAAGACACCGCCGACGCCATGGCGGAGAAACGCAAGGAGCGCGACGAACTCGGCCGAAATCTCACCAAAGACCTGCAAGGCACATTCCTCACCGGCACCCTCTATTTCGCAGGACGCGAAGTGACCTTGGACCGCGCCTCCAACATGGCGGAGGAAATCCGGAAAGCGGTCTCGGAACTCATCCCAAACATCTACCCTCGTTTCAACATCGCCGACAAACCGGTTGATTTCGCCAAGCACCTCAAGGCGTTGCTCAATCCCTCCCAATCCTCTCTCCACGAGATCGCGCCCGACCTCCACCTTTTCGATACCCAAGGCAGCCTTCAGAAAGAGTCCGCTCTTGTTTCGACGGTGCTTGATGTCATCAAGGATTTGGAAAGCGAAGGTCACGATCCCACCGGAGACCGGTTGCTCGACGACCGCAACGCCAAGGGTTTCAAAGGCTTCAGCCGCGCCCCCTTCGCATGGCCTTCCGAAACCGTCCGCCTCGTCCTCGCCGCCAGCTTCCGCGCGGGTGCCATCTTCCTTGAACGCTCCACCGCCGCCGGCCCCGTGCCGCTCTATGATTACAAGGACGCCTTCGACGATTTCTCCAAGATTAAGACCTTCGAGAAAACCCTCTTCCGTCTTGCGGAAACCTCCCTCTCGGTCGAGCAGATCAAACAGGCCAGCAAGGATCTCATCGCTCTGGGGATCACCGGCACCCCGGAATCCGGCAATGCCCTCGCCACTGCCGTTCGGAAACTCGGCGAAAAACTCCTCGAATCCGTGCGCGATGCCGAAGTCCGCTCCGAAGGCGGTCTGCCCATCCTCGACTGCATCTTGAATGCCGAATCAGCGCTCAAGGAACCCACCACCCTACGCGACCCCACCAAAGCGGTCATTGCGTTCCTCGCCAAGGCTTCCGCGTGGTTGGAAATCAAAAAAGCGCTCGATGACCTCAAATCATTCCTGGATGCCAATCGTCACAAAGATTTCGAGGCCACCCGCCAGTTGGTGACTCTGGTGTCCGAC
>JBFZFJ010000019.1:0-3317 GCA_041306405.1 Verrucomicrobiales bacterium
GCAAGGATTTTTTAAAAATATGGATCTCGGCATTGTGTTTATTTGGATTTGTTGATACTTCGGTCATCGAAATGACTGCTGCCCATTGCTCGTCTGTTCCATTTTTCAAAACTTGCCGGAACTCCGGCTTGAAGCCACTTGCCCGTCGGAATTGCCGTTGGGCGTGGATTTCGTCCGTGTTGCTCGGTTTGGCGAGTGTCCCGGTCGTCCAGGGATCTGATAATTTCATTTACACGGACAATGGAGCCAGCGTCACCATCACGGGCTACGTCGGCAAACCGAGTGCGCCGGTGGGTACGATCTCCATCCCGGCGACGATTTCACGATCCGGTGACGGGTTTTGATGATCCGGTGACCAGCATTGGGGCGAGCGCCTTCTCAGGTTGCACGGGGTTGACGAGCGTGACCATCCCTTCCAGTGTCACCAGCATCGGAAATTCTGCGTTCAGCTTTTGTAGCGCGTTGACCGGCGTGAATCTGCCCTACGGAGTGACGAGCCTTGGAACGGCCGCGTTTGGTTCGTGCACCGCGTTGGCGAACGTCACGATTCCATCCAGCGTCACGAGTCTTGGGAATTCCGCCTTTGGCAATTGCACGGCGCTGACCATCGTGGAAATCCCCTCCAGCATCATGAGCATCGGGACATCTGTTTTTAATGGCTGCAGCGGGCTGACGAGCGTGACCATTCCCTTAAGCGTGACCAGCATCGGGACCAGTGCCTTTCAATATTGCAGTGCACTGACCACTGTGACGATTCCTCCCAGCGTCACCACTCTCGGGAGCAAGGCGTTTGCCAATTGCAAGGGTCTGACAAGTATGACGATTCCCCAAAGCGTGACCACCATCGCGACGGAAGTGTTCTCGTCCTGCAGCTCGCTCACCTCCATTGTGGTGGATGACGCCAATCTGAATTTCAGCAGCCTCAACGGGGTTTTATTCGATAAACTGAAAACCACATTGATTGCATTTCCTCCCGGTCTGGCGGGCGGCTATGAAATCCCTGGAACCGTGACCAGCATCGGAGCCCGCGCGTTCATCACCTGTGATAAGCTGGTTGGCGTGACGTTTCCGCCAGGACTGATAGGAATCGGTACGCTGGCGTTCTCGACCTGCAGCGGGCTGCGCTACGCCAATTTCACGGGGGATGCTCCAACCACGTTCTCCTCCAACGCGTTTCAGGCCACATCTCCCGACTTCACGATGTATTATCTTGATGCCGCCGCCCCCACGTTTGCCGAGTGGCCTTGGACGGACTATCCAAACCTGGTCAACATGGGGCAAAACTCCACTCCGTCCACGGCCTGGCTTCTTTCCAAAGGATTTCCCGCGAACACGGACATTCAGTCCGACTCCAACGGCGACGGGGTGAAGCTCCTCATGGCCCGCGCCCTAAATCTTGACCCGCATCGGAATCTTAGCGGCGAGATGCCTCAACCGGTGATTGCTGGAAATCAAATGAGCCTGAGCTTTTACGCCGGAAGGGCCGACATCACCTATCGGGTGAAGACCAGCGAGAATCTGACCGACTGGACCACTGAAGTCCCTCGCTCCGAGCCGGACGCCAATCAGACCAGCACGGCCACCGTGAACATCTCCGGACCGGCGAGATACATGCGTCTCGAGGTGAGCAATTGATCCTGGATTCTATCCGCCGGTCCGCCTTGTGGTGAGCGCATCCGCCGCGTAAATCCCCACCGCCAGCCAGATCAGGCCGAAGGACAGCAGCCGCGCGCCGGTCATCGGCTCGCCGTAGAGTCTCCAGCCGATGAAAAACTGGATGGTCGGCCCGATGAATTGCAGAATGCCAAGCGTGGTCAGGCGCAGGGTCCGTGCGGCGTGGCCGAAGAAAAGCAGCGGCAGCGCCGTGGCCAAGCCCGTCCCGACGACTAGGGCGGCGTGCACCCAAGAGCCGCCGAACGCCGCCGCCGGGCTGGAGTTGGCGAGGACCAGCCACGCCAGCGCGACCGGAGCCAGCAGGCTGGTTTCCGCCGCCAGTCCGACTAACGATCCGAGCGGCGCCTGTTTCCTCACCACCGCATAGAGCGAGAACGTGACCGCCAGCGTCAGGGCGACCCACGGGAAATGACCCACCGCCGGGACTTGCAGCGCGACCCCGCCGAGCGCCAGCGCGATGGCGGCGAGCTGCCAGCGGCTGTTCTTGTCGCCGAACCAAAGCGCGCCGAACAGCATGTTGAAAAACGGGTTGAGATAATACCCGAGCGCCGCCTCGAGGATCCGGCCGTGGAGCGTCGCCCAGACGTAGAGCAGCCAGTTGGACGCGAGGAGGCAGCCCGAAAGCAGGTGCCAGCCGAGCACCCGGCGGGTTCGCAGCCCGGTCAGCAACTGCCGTCCCTCGCCCCGCCACCACAGGATGGCCAGCACCAAAACCAGCGACCACACCGTCCGCTGCGCCACGATCGAGGGCGGCGGCAGGAAATCCAACAGCTTCCAGAAAACCGGCAGAATCCCCCACAGGAAAAACGCAGCCAGAGCTGCCAGCACGCCTGAACGGTTCCGGTCCACGCGCGGAAGCTGGCGGGTTGGAACCGCTCCCGAAAGCGAAAAGCGAGGGAAGATGCGGGTTGAAAACCCACGCGCCGCGAATCATCCTCCGCCCATGTCCGCCAGCCGCCTGTCGATTCCCCAATACGCAATGGCCCTCGCCCATGTCGCCAGCTTGCGCTCGGAGGACCCCTATCGGAAAGTCGGCGCCGCCGCCCTCGACTTCGACAACCGCGTCATCGGCACCGCCTACAACGGCCTCGCCCCCGGCTACAACCCGCCGCCCGGCTTCTGGGACGACCGCGACGCCCGCCAGAAATTCATGCTCCACGCGGAGGTGAACCTGTGCAGCCTGTTCCGCCGCGGCGAGGCGAAGATCGTGGCCACCACCACCATGCCCTGCACCGCCTGCATGCAGACGCTCTGCGCCTACGGCATCAAGGAGATCTACTACCGCGAGATTTACAAAGTCTCCGACGCCCCGGAAATCGCCGCGCTTTACAACGTCAAGCTGGAGCAGGTCAGCGAGTTTCCCATCGGCTAAATCCAGAATCAGCGGCCTTCCTGGATCCGTTCCGCAAGCATCGGCGGCAGGCCGGCGGCGAGGATTTTCCGCTGGGTCTCGGCGATGTCATAATCGACGCGCCGGAACACGACCATCTGGTGCTCGAGATCGAAAATCACATAACACGCCCGCCAGTCGCCGTCGCGCGGCTGGCCGACGGAGCCGATGTTGATGAAATATTTCGCCCCGTCCTCGATCGCGACCGAGTCGGTGAAGATCTCCTGGACCTTGTCGGTTTTCATATACACCC
>JBFZFJ010000020.1:0-8384 GCA_041306405.1 Verrucomicrobiales bacterium
GCAATGGGCTTCGGCATGGCGCAGGAAATGATGAAAAACATGCAACAGCCGCCTCCGCTTCCCGCCGCAGCCGCCTCCTCCGCCGGATTTCCCGAACTCCTCAGCCCGGCCCAAGCCGCGGAAATCCTCGGCGTGTCCGAGGCCGACGTCATCGCCTCGATCGATGCCGGGGACTTGAAAGGCAAGAAGATCGGCGCTGCCTATCGGATTTCCCGCGCCGCCCTCGACGCCTTCCTCGCCGAGTAACCGCCACCATGGCCGAAGTCAGCGCGCTCAAGAAACATCCCTGCCCGGAATGCGGCGGGGATGCCGAGTGGAATGCGGCCAAAAAAGCGCTCGCCTGCCCGTATTGCGGAACCGTCCTGCCATGGACCGACGGCGAGGACGCGCTGGCCGCGCAAATCGTCGAGCACGATCTGGAAGAAGTCATCGCGGCGATCCAACCCGAAACGCGCGGGCTCAAGGCCGAGAAAAAATCCGTGAAATGCGAGAGCTGTCAGGCCATCAGCATTTTCGATCCCGACCGCGCCGCCCAGCGCTGCGATTTCTGCGGCTCTCCGTCCATCGTCCCCGTGGACGAGCTCGCAGACGTCATCACCCCGGAGAGCCTGCTGCCCGCGGTGATTTCCGCCACCCAGGTCCGCGACCAGCTCCGCGCCTGGTATGGCAGCCGCTGGTGGGCTCCGTCGAAGTTGAAGCGCGCCGCTCTCACCGACACCCTGTGCGGAATCTATCTGCCCTACTGGACCTTCGACGCGCACGTCGATGCCTACTGGACCGCCGAATCCGGATACCATTACTACGTCACGGAAACCTACCGCGACTCCAACGGAAAAACCGCCACCCGCCAGGTTCGCAAAACCCGCTGGGAAAACAGCTCCGGCCAGTTGTCGCATTTCTTCGATGACGACGCCGTCCCCGGAACCATCGGCGTCCACACCGCACTGCTCAGGAAAGTGGAGCCCTTCCCCACCCTCACCGACCTCAAACCCTACGAACCCGCCTACGTCCGCGGCTGGACCGTGGAGCGCTATCAGGTCGACCTGCGGCAGGCCTCGCAGACCAGCAAGCAGCAGATGGAAGCCGTCATCCAGCAACTCTGCTCCCGCGAAGTCCCTGGCGACACCCAGCGGAACCTGCAAGTCGAGTCCACCTATCAGGGCTGCACGTTCAAACACATCCTCGTCCCCGTCTGGCTCGCCACCTACACCTACGGCTCCAAATCCTTCCAGGTCGTCGTCAACGGCTACACCGGAACAATGGCCGGCGAGCATCCGCTGAGCTGGGTGAAAATCGCTCTCGCCGTCCTCGCCGTGCTGCTAGTGTTCGCCGTTATCATCCTTCTCAACCAGCGGTAAAATCCCCTCGCCCGCCTTCCGGATCGCCGCCGGATAGAGCCGGTGCTCCACCACCTGGATCCGCGCGTGGAGCGACTCCGCCGTATCACCCGCAAGAATCGGCACGGCCTCCTGCAAAATCACCGGCCCGGTATCCATCCCGTCGTCCACGAAGTGCACGGTGCATCCCGCTTCGGTCGCGCCTGCTTCCAGTGCCTGCTTCCACGACTCCAGACCGGGAAACGCCGGCAGCAGCGAGGGGTGGATGTTCAGAATCCGCTCCGGGAAAACGTCCAGCAGCGGCCGTTTCACCAAGCGGAGAAAGCCTGCCAGACACACCAGCTCCACTCCCGCGTCCTTCAGCCGCCGCGCCGTTTCCGCCTGCGCCTCCTCGGGGAATTTCGTCTTGAAGCCCCGGCAATCGATCACGCCCGTCGCGATGCCGCGCTTGCGGGCCCGCTCCAGGATGAACGCGTCCGGGTTGTCCGAAAGCACAATGGCGATGCGCGCGTCGAGCGTCCCCGCATCGATCGCGTCAAGGATCGCCTGCATGTTTGAACCAGAACCAGAACCGAGAACGCCGAGCACCATGCGCTTGGTTTAGGCGACCTGCCCGCCATGCCAAGCGCCAAATCCCCGCTCCCCGACTTGGCGCTTGGAAACCTCCTGGGCAACGGATAATCAAAACCCATGCATGACTCCCGCATCGACGCCCTCGCCCGCCAACTGGTCCGCTATTCCACCGCACTCAAAAAGGGCGAGAAGGTCCTCATCGACCTCCACGACGTCCCCGACTCCATCGGCCTCGCCCTCATCCGCGAGACACGGGCGAAGGGCGCGCTGCCGTTCGTTAGGATCCATCAGAGCCGCGTCACCCGCGAAATGTTCAAGGGGGCCGAGGACTCCCAATACGAAATCATCGCCAAGCACCTGCTCGCCGAGATGAAGGACATGGACGCCTACATCGCCGTCCGCGGCGGCGGCAACATCGCCGAAAACTCCGACGTGCCCGCCGACCGCATGCGCCTGGCCATGAAACACATGCGCCCCGTCCTCGACCACCGCATCAAGAAAACCAAGTGGTGCGTCCTGCGCTGGCCCTCCTCCTCGATGGCCCAACAGGCAGGAATGAGCACCGAGGCATTTGAAAACTTCTATTTCGACGTCTGCCTGCTCGACTACAAGGCGCTGATTCCCGCCATGAACGCGCTCAAAAAGCTGATGGACAAGACCGAGAGCGTTCACATCAAAGGCCCCGGCACCGATCTGCGTTTCTCGCTCAAAGGCATCAACACGCTCACCTCCGGCGGAAACTACAACATCCCCGACGGCGAGGTCTTCACCTCCCCGGTCCGTGATTCCGTGGAAGGCCACATCTTCTACAACGCCCCCACCATCTATCAGGGCATCCCCTTCGACGGCATCCGCCTGGAGTTTTCCAAGGGGAAAATCATCAAGGCCGAGGCCGGCGCCCGCACCAAGGAGCTCAACAAGATCCTCGATAGCGACGAAGGCGCGCGCTACATCGGCGAGTTCGCCCTCGGCTTTCACCCCGGCATCCGCGAGCCGATGCGCGACATCCTGTTCGACGAGAAAATCTGCGGCTCGTTCCATTTCACCCCCGGCCAGGCCTACGAGGACGCCGACAACGGCAACCGCTCGCAAGTCCACTGGGACATGGTCAGCATCCAGCGCAAGGACTGGGGCGGCGGCGAGATCTGGTTTGACGGAAAGCTGATCCGGAAAGACGGTGTCTTCCTGCCAAAGGCCTTGGAAAAACTCAACGGATAGAAGATAAATAGGTCGTATAAGTCCTATACGACCTATGCCCCATCATCCCAATCTTGCCAGTCGGGCTGGAATACCTAGTCTCGCCACCGTGAACGAACCGTTTCCTGTTTCCCCGCCGCGCGCCTGGGCGGAGATCGACCTTGGCGCGCTGGGAAAAAACCTGGCCGTCGCCCGCGAGGCGTTCGGCGGCGGTTTGATGGCGGTGGTGAAGGCCGGCGCGTACGGCCACGGTCTGGAGGAAATCGCGAAGGCGCTGGCGGCCGAGGACATCGCGTTTTTCGGCGTCGCCAATGTCGGCGAGGCCCGCCGGATCCGCAATGCGGGCGTGGCGACCCGCATCTATCTGCTAGGGGCGACCTGGTCGGAGGAACGCGAGGAAATCGTCGCCCGCGAGTGGACGCCGTGCGTTTCCTCGATCGATGAGGCGGAGCATTTCAACCGCATCGCCGCCAACCACGGCAAGCGCCTCAAGGTCCATCTCGCGGTGGACACCGGCATGGGCCGCGGCGGCTTCGTGGCGGAGCATCTGCCGGAAAAACTCGCGCTGCTCGAGCGCATGGCAAACCTGGAGATCGAAGGGATCGGCTCGCACTTGCCCTCGGCGGATGAGGACGCGGAGTTCACCTTGCGGCAGTTCGAGCGGTTCCACGCGATCATTCGCGAGCTCGGCGGCGCGGAGCGGTTCAAGTGGATGCATCTTTCCAACAGCGCAGGCTTGTTAGGGTTCGACCAGGGCTTGTGCAACCTATCCCGCCCCGGACTGATGCTTTACGGCGTCTCGCCGCTGCCCGGATTTCAGGAGCGGCTGGCCACCGTGATGACCTTGAAATCACGGGTCACGCTCGTCCGCGGCATGCCGGCCGGACACGGGATTTCCTACGGCCGGCAGTTCGTGACCACCAAGCCCACGCGGGTCGCCACCGTCGGCATCGGCTACGGCGACGGCTACCCGCGGCAGGTCTCGGGAAATGGCGCGGACGTGTGGATCCGCGGCCGCCGCCTGCCGATTCTTGGCCGCGTCACCATGGACCAGCTGATGGTCGATGTCACCGCGGCCGAAGACGTGATGGAGGGCGACGAGGTCGAAATCTTCGGACCTAACATCCCAGTGGCCGAGATCGCGGTCAAAGCCGACACCATCGTCTGGGAAGTTTTCACCGGCATCACGCCGCGGGTGCTGCGCTGTTATCACGAATAACAACGAGGAAATGCCGACGGCGATGACGAGAAGCGAGAACAGTTGAATTTTCATGGAGCGTGGTGAGGTCGTGGTTTTTATTCCAAGATCGTTCGCAGCGTAATCCCGCTGACGGCGGGGTCAGCCCGTATCCCGCGACAGAGATGGTTCTCAACCGTCGCGGTGACCCTCAATCACCGCTTGGTGGATCGCGGCGCCTCTGCTATCCCCCTCCCCCGTGATTTGCATTGATCCCTCCGCTCCCGATCCGGCTGATGGCGAAAAGCTCGCCAACTACACCGGCCAGGTGCCGTGGAGTTATCTGGCGCCCCACTCGCTCAAGGGCAGCCTGTATTTCGTCGATCCCGCGCTGGAGCTCGAAGACGTCGGCGCGGCGATTTCCGCCAACCGGACGGCGCAGGTGGAAGCGTGGTTGAAAGCCGGCGATCTGGTGAAAATCGAAGCCCTCCACGCCGCGCAATGGGAGCATGGCGATGCCGAATTCGAGGCGCTGGTGGTCTCGCCTTTCGTGCTTTGCCGCCCGGCCTGAGCGGCGCGGTGAGGCGGAGCGGGTGATCTTTTTCTAGATTTCCCGCAGCAGGCGTGCCATATTGCACAGCCGCATTTACCCCCATCCATGCGCTTAAAGGGTGTTTTGCGGAACCTCAACCATAAGGAGACACGCAAATGAACGACCCCGTCACATCCAACATCAACGCATCGATCCAGAAGACCAACGAGTGGCTGGTCAGCGTCGAACATGAATTGCACGACGACAACCGGCAGGCGGCTTACCACGCCTTGCGATCCGTCATGCATGTCCTGCGCGACCGGCTCCCGGCCGACGAAGCGGCTCATCTCGCGGCGGGCTTGCCAGCCCTTCTGCGCGGCATTTACTACGAGGGCTGGTCCCCGGCAAACAAGCCGGAAAAGCTCAACAAACAGCAGTTTCTCGACCGCATCCAGTCGAGCTACTCCGGCCCCGGCGCGCTGAACCCGCAGCGCTGCGCGACCGCCGTGTTCGCCGTCCTCCAACAGCGGATCGGCGCCGGCGAAATCGGCGACGTCCGCAGCATCCTGCCGCGCGAAATCGAGGAACTCTGGCCGAAAGCCTCATGACTTTACCGACTCCCCGGACGGCACCCGAATCATCCGGTGACGTCCGGCCGCCTGTTTCCCGGGGCGCGGCCGCCATTCCGGCGGCCGCGTGCGCTGCTCGCCATCGGCGAGACCCGGCACCACGAAGACAAACCAGCCCGCGGGGGCTCGCCCCGCATGAAATAACAGAAAGGAAACCACTACCATGCCAATCGCAGTAGAAGCCTGTATGGAACACATCGGCGAAACCAAGGCGCTCGCCAACCATGACCGCGACATGATCCACGAGCTCAGCAAGCGGATCGATGCCGTCTGGCACCTCGACCAATACATCGCCAACGCGGAGAAGGACAAGGAGCTCAAGCAGTTCTGGTCCGAACTCAAGGCCCAGGAGCAGGACAACGTGAAGCGGCTCAAAAAAATCATGGCCCGCCACATCGAGAAGAACTGTTTCTGAGGAAACGACGAGGGTCGATGGGGCGGGCACCCAAGCGCGCCCGCCCCATCGGCTCATCGCCCCAGGACCGGTATCAGCGGAACTGGTTCTGTTCCGGCTGGTAGAGATATTCCGCCGCCATCATTTTCACGATGAGCAGCTCCGGGTCGAGGTTGTGGGTCTTCACCAGATCGTCGAGGGAATCGCAGTGGTTTCTCAACTCGGTGTTGAGCAAGCCCACCAGAAGATTGGGGTCCATTTGGAGGAATTTCGAGAGGTCCATGAGGGAAGGATGGTTTTAAAGAACGGACCGTGGGAATGAGGACTCGCAGCGCGACCCTCCAAGCACGGTCTGCGGCGAGACGCCGCAGCCACTTTGAGGAGTTGCTCGCGGGCGGGACGCCCACGCTCCTTGAAAGCGACGGGAACGCAGCGACCTCTAGCAGCAACCGGCGGTCGCACACGCCGGACTGGCAGGGTGCGAGTGGTCGAGGTGCGGGGCTTCCATCGACGGGTTCGGCTCGAGGGTTTCGAGGCCGAGTTTGGCGAGGAGTTCGCGGTCGGCGCCGGCTTCCGGGTTCTCGGCGGTGAGGAGTTTGTCGCCGTAGAAAATCGAGTTGGCTCCGGCATAAAAACAGAGCGCCTGGGTCTCGTCGGACAGGCGGGTGCGGCCGGCGGAGAGGCGGACCTTGGCGTGCGGCACCGCGATGCGGGAGCAGGCGATCATGCGGACGAGGTCGAAGGGATCGACCTGCGGGTTTTCCGCCAGCGGGGTGCCGGGCATGGGCATGAGCGAGTTGATCGGCACGCTCTCGGGCTGCGGGTTGAAGTTGGAAATGATTTCCAACAGGCGGAGGCGGTCGGTGATGGTCTCGCTGATGCCGAGAATGCCGCCGCAGCAGACGGACATGCCGGCGTCCTGGACGTTGCGGATGGTCCGCAGGCGGTCCTCGTAGGTGTGCGAGGTGACGATGTTCGGATAGTGCTCGGGCGAGGTGTCGAGGTTGTGGTTGTAGGCCGTGACGCCGGCCTCCTTGAGCGTGACGGCTTCCTCGGGGCCGAGCTCGCCGAGGGTGACGCAGACTTCCATGCCGAGCGAGGAGACGTCCTTGATGATGTCGACGACCTGGTTGAAACGCTCGGTACCGCCGCGCACGCCGCGCCAGGCGGCTCCCATGCAGAAGCGGGTGGAGCCGTTTTGATGGGCGGCGCGGGCGCTTTCCATGACGGTTTCCTTGGAAAGAAGCCGCTCGTTTTTCAACTCCGTCTCGTAGCGGGCGGACTGGGTGCAATACGCACAATCCTCGGAACAACCACCGGTCTTGATGGAAAGCAGCGTGCAAAGCTGGATTTTCCCGTCCGGGAAGCTCGCCTCATGCACCTCGTGCGAGCGCTTGAGGAGGTCGAAAAACGGCAGGGAGTGGAGTTCTTGGAGTTCGGCGAGTTTCATAGGAGAAAGGAGTGGATCGGGGATTAGAGGCTGATGATATGGACTGCTCCGACAGGTCGGAGCTTTCCCACTGGCCGACATGTCGGCCAGTGCAAAAGCGGGGACATGTCCCCGCAGTCCGGGAGGTCACCTCGCCCAACTGCCTTTGACGACAGGCAGGCGACCGGTGCTGATGACGGTGTAATCGGTGGGACCTTTCGCGCCTTCCAGCGGGACGCCGGTGGCGCTTTTCCAGACAGCGCTCATGCTCTCGCCGGTGTGGCAGCCCCAGCTTTTGCAATAGGCGCGACGATCGAAAATGGATGACTTGATTCGCGGCAGATCGCGCTCATGAAGCCAGGCGGTGGAAGCGGCCATGATGTCGTTACCGTAGTCGAACATGAACGCGTAGCGGTTCGAGTGACCGAAGAAATCGAAAGTCTGGATCGAACCGCGGGGACGCGAGTTGAGGGTCTGGATGAAATTTCCGGAACCGTTGAACCAGAGCAAGGTGACCCGGCGCTTGGCCGCCAGCCCGGCGATCCACGAGGTGTATGGCTTGCCGTCCTCGCGACCGCGGGTCTGGTAGCCCGGTTGAAAAACCATCCACACGATCGGCGCGTCCGAGCCGTAGGCCTTGCGGATTTCCGCCATGCGGAGGGTCGAGGCGCGGACGAAATTCGCCCACCAGCGGTCGTGCTGGTCTTGCTGGACGCGCAGGTTCTCCCATTGCCGCAAGGCGGGCCCGCCGGTGACGATGACATGATCCGCGTGGCTCCACGCGGTGAGCAGGAGCAGGACAAGGGAAATGAGCCGCACACGGTGAATCATGAATGGGAAATAAAAGGTTCCCGCCAGCATGGGAAGCGGCAATCTCACCCGGGCACGGGATTTCTTCAGGCAAATGATCGAGAGGGCGGGTCACCGCTCGCACAAGCGCATTTCGCGGGCGGATTGTTTCGGTGGTGCAGGGATGAGGAGGATGGTGGATTGGACATTTGAAATTGGAGATTTGAGATTGGAGATTTGAGATTGGGGGGAGATTCCGGAGGGCGGATGATGCGGTCGGGGATGAGCGGGTTTTGGCCACGGGTTTTGTTGGAGTAGGTGCCGTAG